>JAYURR010000205.1:0-69083 GCA_043756605.1 Chitinophagaceae bacterium | reverse complement strand
TGGCAGAATCCCAATGGTCTTCAGTTACCAAAATACCTGATGCGATATAACTAATTTTCCTATCTTTAATTATGCGGAAGTGGATAGGGGCTTCGCTTTTTTTGTTTGGCTTATCCTTGCGGTAAACTATTGATACACTTGCCATTTGCTTCGATTTTGTTGCACCACAAATATAAGCAAATAAGTGCAAAATGGGGTAAACAATGGGGTAAACATTATCCACATTTCGCTGCTTTTTTCTGCATTAGAAAAAACAATGAAAACGCTGAAACGCTTGATAACAGGGCATTTGGAAGAATAGCGGCGAAAACGGAAACAAGAAAATTAGACCCGTCCGGTCCGCCAGCAATAAAATTAAAGCCTTGTAAACGATAAGTTTGCGAGGCTTTTTTTTATTTTAGCTACAGCATAGGCATATCATGTTGTTACACAGCTCCAACAATCTTTGGCATTCGAATCAGCTCAGGATTCTTTTCTTGCTTTATATTTATTAAACCTATTAAAATAAATAATTTAAAAAGAGAGGTTAAAATATGCTTAGCACAAATTTTATTTGGCAAATCAAAGCATCTGTCTTTTCTTTGCATCAACAATGATACAGAACCTGCATATACATCATCATCATCTTATCCACTGGGTAAGCGGTGCTGTACTATGTAGTTAATTATAAACTATTATTTCAACACAGGGCTTACCATAACGGTAAGCCTTTTTTTTATGCTCAAAAACTACCACTATGTTAAAAATTGCAATTCAAAAATCCGGCAGGTTATACGAATCATCTGTAAAACTTTTAAAAGAGTGCGGTATAGAACTCAATAACGGCAACAAAGAATTAAAAACAACTGCAGAAAATTTTCCGCTGGAAATATTTTTTTTAAGAGACGATGATATACCCCAATATGTGCAGGATGGCGTGGCCGATATTGGTATTGTGGGAGAAAATGTATTGCTTGAAAAGAACAAACAGCTTGATGTGATTTACCGGCTTGGTTTTGGTAAATGCAGGTTAAGTCTGGCGGTACCTAAAACGATGCCGTACAATAACCTGCAGGATCTGGATGGATTAAAAATTGCTAGTAGTTATTCATTTTTATTGCAACAATATTTAACTGAAAAAAATATCAATGCAGAAATTCATGAGATAAGCGGATCGGTAGAAATTGCACCTGGCATAGGTTTGGCAGATGCTATATGTGATATTGTAAGTAGTGGGAGCACCCTTTTAACCAACGGACTTAAAGAGGTAGAAGTAATTTTGAAATCTGAAGCGGTATTGGTATCCGGAAAAGACCTTGCTGAAGAGAAGAAAATATTGCTGCAAAAATTATTGCTACGCATGCAGGCTGTAAAAACAGCAAAAAACAATAAATATATTTTACTGAATGCCCCCAATCACCAGCTTAAAAATATTGCAGCAATATTGCCCGGTAGTAAAAGTCCAACCATAGTGCCATTGGCAACTGACGGATGGAGCAGTGTGCAGAGCGTAGTTAATGAAAATGATTTTTGGGATGTAATTGAAAAATTAAAGGAACTGGAGGCTGAAGGAATTTTAGTTGTACCTATCGAAAAAATGATTGTATGATGCAGATAATAAAATACCCCTTACAAAAGGATTGGAAAAAAATATTGCAAAGGCCCACTGTTGATAATGCTGCATTAATGGATACCGTAAAAACTATCCTTGATGATGTAAAACAAAAAGGTGATGCAGCAGTTAATAAATACACAAATCAATTTGATGGAATTGTATTGAATAGTATTGTTGTAAGTGAAGAAGAAATGGTAGGAGGAAATGAAATACCTGAAACATTAAAGCTTGCTATATCGCAGGCTGCAGCAAACATCAAAACCTTTCATCAAAAGCAATTACAACCTGTTGAGATTATTGAAACAATGACTGGCATTGAATGCAGCAGAAAATCAGTGGCTATTGAAAAAATTGGTTTGTACATTCCTGGTGGTACAGCGCCATTATTCTCTACTGTATTAATGCTGGGCATACCGGCAGCAATTGCTGGTTGTAAAGAAATAATTATTTGCACGCCGGCAGATAAAAATGGCAAAATTCATCCTGCAATACTTTACACTGCAGCTTTAATTGGGTTAAATAAAATTTATAAAATTGGCGGTGTACAGGCCATTGCCGCTATGGCTTATGGTACCGAAACAGTGCCGCAGGTGTATAAAATTTTCGGGCCCGGAAATCAATATGTAACAGCAGCCAAACAATTAATACAACAACAAGGCATTGCTATTGATATGCCCGCAGGCCCCAGTGAACTTTGTGTGCTGGCAGATGAAACAGCCGATGCAGATTTTATTACTGCCGATCTTTTATCGCAGGCGGAGCATGGGAAAGACAGCCAGGTGTTGTTGGTAACAACACAGGAAACATTGGCTGATAAGGTTATTGAAAAATTAAAGGGAATGGCTTTAACCTTATCAAGAAAAGAAATTGCCATTGCAGCACTGGAAAACAGCAAAATAATTATTGTAAAAAATATGGTAGAAGGCATTGATCTTGTAAATGAATATGCACCCGAACATTTAATCATCAGTTGCAAAAATGAAGATGCTGTTGCAGATAAAATTATAAACGCAGGCTCCGTTTTTATTGGTAATTATTCACCGGAAAGTGTGGGCGATTATGCAAGCGGCACAAACCATGTGTTGCCAACCAATGGATTTGCAAAAGCTTACAGTGGCGTAAGTGCAGATAGTTTTGTAAAGAAAATCACTTTTCAAAAACTCAGTTATCAGGGGTTAGCAAATATTTCAAAAACAGTTATTGCTATGGCAGAGGCAGAGGGGTTAGATGCACATGCCAATGCAGTTTCAATAAGACTTAAAAAGTAAATCAAATGTTCAACATCTCATTATTAACAAGAGAAAATATAAAAACACTGCAGCCTTACTCATCTGCAAGGGATGAATACAGCGGCACAGCCACTGTATTTTTAGATGCTAACGAAAACAGCCTTGGCAATGTTTTTGAAAATGAATACAACCGCTATCCCGATCCTCACCAAGGTTTATTAAAAGAAATTATCGGCCAAAGGAAAAATATTGCTACTGAAAATATTTTTTTAGGCAATGGCAGCGATGAATGTATTGATTTGCTGTACCGTTGTTTTTGCAATCCGGGTAAAGATAATGTAATCCTTTGTCCGCCTACATATGGCATGTATGAAGTGAGTGCCAATATTAATAATGTTGAAGTAAGAAAAGCGCTACTAACGCAAAATTTTCAACCAAACCTTGAGGCAATTAATAACCTGATTGATGATAATACAAAACTGATCTGGATATGCTCACCCAACAATCCAACTGGTAACAGCATAGATATAAAGCTGATTAAATTTTTACTTGGCAGTTTTAAAGGCCTTGTAATAATTGACGAAGCCTACATTGATTTTGCATCCCAACCATCGTTTATAAATGAATTACCTCATTACCCAAACCTGGTCATTCTGCAAACCTTTAGCAAAGCATGGGGACTGGCAGCTTTACGTTTGGGAATGGCTTTTGCATCAGCACAAATAATTTCAGTACTAAATAAAGTAAAGCCTCCATACAATATCAGCGGAGCCACACAAAAGCTGGCATTGAAAGCTTTGCAGAATACTAACACGATAAATGAATTGGTAAAAGAGTTGATCAGTTTGAGAAAATTACTGGAACAAAATCTTCGTGAAATAAATATTGTTGAACAAATTTATACAAGCGATGCCAATTTTATTTTAGTAAGATTTAAAAACGTTGAAAAAGTATATGCGTATCTACTCAGCAAAGGAATTGTGGTTAGAAATAGGGCCAATATTACGCTGTGCGAAGGATGTTTGCGTATTACTGTTGGCAGCGGCACCGAAAATGAATTTTTGCTGAACTCACTTTTAAAATTTTAAAAAAACTTTTATGAAAAGGATACTTTTTATTGACAGGGATGGAATATTGCTAAAAGAGCCGGTAGATAATTTCCAAATTGATACTATTGAAAAAACAAGTTTTGTACCGGGTGCAATTACTGCATTATCTAAAATTGCTGCCGATTTTGATTTTTATAAAGTGATGGTCACAAACCAGGATGGGCTTGGTACATCCGCTTACCCTGAGCAGGATTTTTATCCTTATCAAAATTTATTATTAAGAACATTGCAGGGCGAAGGATTTGTTTTTGATGAGCTGCTGATTGATAAAACCTTTGCCGCCGATAACCAGCCAACCAGAAAACCTGGTGCCGGATTACTAACGCATTTGTTGAACAACGCAGCATTCGATCTTGAAAATTCATTCGTAATCGGCGATAGGTGGAGTGATATAGAACTCGCAAAAAATATCGGCTGCAAAGCAATTTATTTAAAAGCACTGCATGAGCTGAGTGATAATCAGCAAAATGAATACAAGGACGTGATTGCTTTGGAAACTGAAGCCTGGAGCGATATTTACACTTTTTTACAACTAGGTTTACGAAATGTAAAACATACAAGAGTTACCAGCGAAACCGATATCACTATTCAACTAAATCTTGATGGCAGCGGCAAAGCATTTATAAAAACCGGACTTGGATTTTTTGATCACATGCTTGAGCAGATTGCAAAACATGGAAAATGTGATCTGGCAATTTTGGCAAAAGGCGATCTGCATATTGATGAACACCATACCATTGAAGATACCGGTATTGCTTTGGGCGAAACTTTTGCAAAAGCCCTGGCAGATAAACGAAGCATGGAGCGCTACGGCTTTGCTTTACCAATGGATGAAGCCGCAGCTAAAGTGCTGATAGATTTTGGAGGGAGAAATGATATTGTATGGAACGTAGTTTTTAAAAGAGAAAAAATTGGTGATATGCCAACAGAAATGTTTTATCATTTTTTTAAATCTTTCAGCGATGCAGCAAAGTGCAACCTGCATATTGAATGTACCGGAGAAAATGAGCATCATAAAATTGAAGCAATTTTTAAAACCTTTGCCAAAGCAATCCGCATGGCTGTTAAAAGAGATCCGTTCTCAAATTATTTACCAAGTACAAAAGGTTTATTATGAAAGTTGCAATTATTAAATACAATGCAGGCAATACCTGCTCCGTAAGTTTTGCTTTGGAAAGATGGGGTATTGAACCGGTTATTACTGATGATGCTGAGCTGTTACAAACGGCTGATAAAATTATTTTTCCCGGTGTTGGTGAAGCCAGCACGGCTATGCAATATTTAAAAGAAAGGAATTTAGATACACTGATAAAAAATTTTCAGCAACCTGTGCTGGGCATTTGCTTAGGCATGCAATTGATGTGTACGCATAGCGAAGAAAACGACACTGCTTGTTTGGGCATTTTTGATTCGGATGTTAAAAAATTTAATGAAGATTTGAAAGTGCCGCAGATTGGTTGGAACAAATTGAAGGATACAAATTCATCTTTGTTTACAAATTTACCAGATCAATCTTACTGCTACTTTGTACATAGTTATTATGCAGAACGCTGCCAGCAAACTACAGCTGTAACGGAGTACGGCAACAGCTTTAGTGCCGCACTTGAAAAAGACAATTTTTATGGCGTGCAATTTCATCCTGAGAAAAGTGCAGCAGTGGGGGAGCAGATTTTACAAAATTTTTTGAAACTATAATTATGGAGATCATTCCGGCAATTGATATTATTGGTGGTAAATGTGTAAGGCTTACCCAGGGCGATTATGCAGCTAAAACAATTTACAACCAACATCCGCTAGAAGTTGCAAAACAATTTGAAGGTGCTGGTATTAAACGCCTGCACCTGGTTGATCTGGATGGCGCCAAGGCAGGTCACATCATCAACCTGAAAGTTTTAGAAACCATAGCTTCCAAAACATCTTTAATTATTGATTTTGGTGGTGGCATTAAAACAGAAAGCGATCTTAAAAAAGTTTTTGAAGCTGGCGCAGCATTGGCAACCATTGGTAGTCTTGCAGTAAAAAACGAAACTGAATTTATAAGCTGGCTGCTAAAGTACAGCCCCCATAAATTTTTATTAGGGGCTGATGTAAAAGATCAGATGATTGCTGTTGGCGGATGGACTGAAAAAACGGATATATGGGTATTTGATTTTATTGAAAAATATATAAGTAAGGGCGTACAGCAAATTTTTTGTACCGATATAAGTAAGGATGGTAAACTGGAAGGCCCAGCACTGGAGTTGTATAAAAATATTATTTCAAAATTTCCTGCATTGCATTTTATAGCAAGTGGTGGCGTGGCTTGCGAGGGTGATTTGTACGAACTTAAAAATGCAGGTTGTAAAGGTGCAATTGTAGGCAAAGCCATTTACGAAGGAATAATCAGTCTGAAAATTTTAGAAAAAATAAATCAGCAAGGATGATAACAAAACTAAATAGCAGCCTCGATACAAATCAAACATCGGGCCTCACAAAAAGAATTATTGCATGCCTTGATGTAAAAGATGGCCGCACGGTAAAAGGAGTTCAGTTTAAACAATTAAAAGACATGGGCGATCCTGTGGAGCAGGCCTTATATTATGCAGCGCATGGCATTGATGAACTTGTTTTTCTGGATATATCTGCAACCATCGAAAAAAGAAAAACAATGGCTTCATTAGTAAATGCTGTTGCAAAAAATATTAATATTCCTTTTACGGTTGGCGGCGGTATCAGCAGTGTTGATGATGTTAGCATACTGCTGCAAAATGGTGCCGATAAGGTTTCTGTTAATACTGCTGCAGTAAAAAATCCAAAACTTATCAGCGATCTTGCTAAACAATTCGGCAGCCAGTGCATTGTGCTGGCGGTTGATACAAAACCAGAAAATGACGAATGGTTTGTTTATTTAAATGGAGGAACAGTGCCCACAAAATTGAAAACAAGCGAATGGGTTAAACAAGCCGAATCAATTGGTGCCGGCGAAATATTACTAACCTCTATGGCCAATGATGGTACACGCCAGGGCTTTGCATTATCCTTAACAGCTCATATTTCGCAATTGGTGAACATACCGGTAATTGCAAGTGGTGGTGCAGGTAACATGCAGCATTTTGCCGAAGTATTTACAGCGGGCAAAGCAGATGCTGCCCTGGCGGCAGGAATATTTCACGAAAAAGTTTTAGAAATACCGACTCTTAAAAATTATTTAAAATCACAAAATATAAATGTGCGCATATGAAACCAGATTTTGAAAAATATGAAGATGGATTGGTGCCTGTAATTGTGCAGGATAGCATTACCAATATTGTGTTAATGCTGGGCTATATGAATGAAGCAGCCTATGAAAATACAATTTCAGAAAACAAAGTAATGTTCTACAGCCGCTCCAAAAAAAGGCTTTGGCTTAAGGGCGAAACTTCGGGCAATTATCTGCATGTAAAAAAAATACTGCTGGATTGTGATAACGATTGTATTTTAATTAAAGCTGCACCTTCAGGCCCTGTTTGCCATACCGGTGCAGATACCTGCTTTGCAGAAAAAAATAGTTCAAATGATTTTTTGTATGCTTTAGAGCAGATTATTGCCGATAGAAAAAATAATCCTGCCGAAGGCTCTTACACAACCTCTCTTTTTAAGAAAGGAATTAACGCCATTGCCCAAAAAGTTGGTGAGGAAGCTGTAGAGTTGATTATAGAAGCCAAGGATGAAGATGCTGATAAGTTTAAAAATGAAGCTGCTGATTTATTATTTCATTTGCTGGTATTATTAAATTCCAAATCAACATTTTTGCCGGATATTGTGGAAATATTGAAAACTCGCCATTTAAAATAAAAACTGGTTTAAAATTATCTGGTTTAAAACTTATCAACCAATAATAATCTGGATTAACAAAAAAGTATTATAAAAATCATCTGAATATCAGCATTTGACTATCTCATTTGAATTCCTGTTTTCATCGGCGGACTTTGGATCTGACAAGTCAATATAACAAAGAAAACATATCTTACAATAGAAAACTGTGAAAAACTGATATTCGTCTGAACATTTTCAGCAAACCATTGCTCCTGTAAAGCGTATTAACTAAGGATGGTATTAAAAAATGCTGGCTGAAAATATTTTATCACATAAGAGATTTACAAAAAAATGGCTATGCAAAAAATTAAAACTGCTTTATGTTCTTTCGGCATGAGTGGATGGGTTTTTCATGCGCCCTTTATTCATTTGCATGCAGGCTTTCAATTGTATGCTGTATTTGAAAGAACAAAAAATCTGGGAGAAGAAAAATATCCGGAGATAAAAACTTTCCGGACTCTGGAAGCTATGCTGGCTGATGATGCCATTGATCTGGTAATTGTAAATACACCAAACTATACACATTTTGAATTTGCAAAACTTGCTTTGCTGGCCGGTAAAAACGTGGTAGTTGAAAAAGCCTTTACTACCACTGTTGCACAGGCAGAAGAATTGATTACATTGGCTGAAAAGCAAAACAAAAAATTATCAGTTTATCAAAACCGCCGCTGGGACAGTGATTACAAAACCGTTAAAAAAATTGTAGGGCAAAAATTACTGGGCGAAATTGTAGAAGCAGAAATTCATTTTGACAGATACAAAGAAAATCTGAGCCCCAAGCTGCACAAAGAAACTCCAGGCCCCGGGGCAGGTATACTGCCGGATCTTGGTCCGCATTTAATTGATCAGGCATTGCAATTATTTGGTGTGCCCGAAGCTGTTTTTGCAGATGCAACTAATTTAAGGGCTATCTCAAAAGTTGAGGATTATATCGAGTTGATTTTATTTTATAAAAATTTAAGGGTGAGGCTAAAGGCAGGATATTTGGTAAGAGAATCATTACCTGCTTATATTTTCCATGGTACCAAAGGAAGTTTTTTAAAACCAAGAGCCGATGTGCAGGAACGGGATCTGCAAAAAGAAAAAAATCTTACTGATGCTGATTGGGGAACAGAAGAAGAAACCGGACGAGGTTTGTTGCATACAGAAATAGATGGAAAAATCAGGAGAGCGTATATTGCTTCGGAGAAAGGGAATTATATGGATTATTACAATGGTATTTATGAGGCGATACGAAATAACAAATCTTTGCCTGTTAGTGCTATTGAAGGAATAAATGTAATTAAAATTATTGAAGCTTCTTTGCAAAGTGTACAAGAAAAAAGAATTGTACAACTGCAGAATAATTTCTCTGTTTAAACTTATGTAAACAAAATCAGAAGAAATGTTACAATCATTTACGAAGAAATTGAAAACGGTGATTCGTCATATGATATAAGTTGAACTTGGATGATAATTTAAGCATCTGCATTAATAATTCCAACGATAATAATTATTTTAAGGAGGCTGATTTTTCAAAATGTTTGGCAATCAGCAACAAAAAATACCGGCAATTTATTTCGGCAACCATGCAGGTCCTCTTCGATAATGGTGCCGGTAATTTAAACGATACAAAGCAGTAATTGAGCAATTACACTTTATATCTTTCAAACAAAAATAAATAAAATTATATGTCAAAGAAACGTGTAACTCTTCGAGGGCGATATGGCCAGTGGTATCGGTACATTCCTGATTTATAAATGTTCTGGTAAATTATTTGATTTTGCTACCAATACCAATACGAAATTTATGGGCTTTGAGGGTATAAAGGCAGGATACTTTATTATCTTTTCTATTTGTGCTGTTGCTTACCTGATTGGATTGGTTGTAATGAAGCCATTAGTGCCTAAATATGCACCCATTAAGGATTTGTGATAAGTCACCTTTAAAAAAAATCCAGTTAATCTGGATTTTTTTTTATGACTTAATCACTAAAAAGTTTGCTTTAATTTACATTAAACTCATTTAAGTACAGGCATTTTGCAAACTCAACCCAAAACTTATAAATTAAATTGATATTACTACAATTTTTTCTTTGTTAAAACGTTATTAAAAATAGTTTTTACCAATTCGTACCAGTGTTTTAAAACTATTTTTGCCAATAAATTATTTGGGTGTTCGGGCAATTCATCTAAGGTTTTATTATCACCAACCATCGCTGTTGTATTTACTCATCTGTAAGTTGCATAAAGATTTACGGGTTGTTTTATTTTGAAGCAAGGAGGCGGAAAAACAAAATTGATAATGATTAAAATAACCAGTCATGTTGAGTAAAAAATTTATGAAGTATAAAAGACTTAAGGGTAAACTGATTTATCTGCCGTTGATATGTATGATATTATTGCACATGCCCATTGCATTTGCAGCCACCAGGGTTCATGTTCAACAAGTGCCGTTAAATCTGGCCGCAGAAAACTGTATTATTAATATTGTATCAAAAGCTGATAACATTACCGATGAAGGTGCAATAGAGGAAGAGTACGATAGCATGCACCTTAACAATCTGGGCTTATCAAAAACCGCATTTATTTATGCAATGAAAGGATTTAATTACCTTGTGCAGCATGGTAAAGTTGCAAAAGATAATATTATTTCCATCGTAGATTTTAGCCAACCTTCATCCAGAAAAAGATTGTTTATTATTGATGTAAGTAACCTGCGGGTTTTGTACAACACTTACGTTGCACATGGCGTAAACTCTGGTAAAGAATATGCAAATCAGTTTTCAAACATACCGGAAAGCAACAAAAGCAGTCTTGGTTTTTATAAAACAAAAAACACTTATCTGGGCGGTAATGGTTATTCATTGCGTCTTTCAGGTTTAGAAAGAGGAATCAATGACAATGCAGAAAAGCGTGACATCGTAATTCATGGTGCTGGTTATGTTGATGAATCTTTAATAAGGTCACAAGGTTACATTGGCCGTAGTTGGGGCTGTCCGGCTTTGCCTGAAAAATTGCACAAGCCAATTATTGATAAAATAAAAAACGGAAGCTGCCTGTTTATTTACAGTGAAAATAATGCTTACCTCAAAAAATCGAAGATCATTAATGCTTAATTAAGCAAATCTTCATCACAGCATTTTATTAATCAGTTTGCCCAGCATCATCAAACTATAATCCACATCATCGTTCCAGGGTTTGCCAAAACTTATGCGTATGCAGTTAGCATAATTATTGCCTGATGAAAATATCTTACCAGGAACAATAGATATATGATGCTTCATAGCTTCGGTACGTAATTTAAATGCATTTATTTTTTTGTTCAGCTCAAGCCACAATATAAAACCACCGTGCGGACGGGAAACTTTTGTATCTGCAGGTAAATATTTTATGATTGCCTGCACATAGCGCAAACTCTGTGTGTGTAAAGCTTTACGTAGATTTTTTAAATGAAATTCGTAGCGGCCATATTTTAAGTAATGGGCTATGGCGGCTTGCGTAAGTGTAGGGCTGCTGATATTCTGTATGCGCTTTAATTGTTTTACTGCATTAAAATATTTACCGGGCATAACCCAGCCAATACGATAACCCGGCGATAATGATTTGGAAAAAGAAGAGCAATGCATCACCATACCTTTTGTATCATAATATTTACAGTTACGGGGCCTGATTTTTCCAAAATATAACTCACCGTAAATATCATCCTCAATTAATGGGATATTGTTTTTGGTAATGATCTCAACCAGTTTCTTTTTATTTTCATCGGGCATACAACTACCTAATGGATTATTAAAATTGGGAACAAATACGCAGGCTTTAACCGCAAATTTTTTAATGGCCTTTTGCAGATGTTCCAGATCAATGCCATCAACTGGATTGGTAGAAATCTCTACAACCTTTAAACCAAGGGTTTCAATTGCCTGGTTTATGCCAAAATAAGTAGGGCTTTCTACAGCCACCGTATCACCCGGTTTTGTTACCGCTTTAAGGCAAAGGCCAATAGCCTCCAAACAACCGGAAGTAATAATTATTTCATCTGCTTTTATGGTTGTACCCCAGTTAAATGCAAGCTTGGCTATTTGTTTTCGTAATTCAACATTGCCTTGTGTATGTTCATAATCTAAACAGTTATTTTTTGTATTACGCAAAGCATAGATGGCCGATTTGATCAGCTTTGCAGCAGGCAATAAAGACGAATCGGGCACTGCCAATGCTAAATTGGTAACTGTGCCGGCGGCTATATCCGTGTAAATAGATGCAATCATTTCTTTAACACTTACCTCATGCGATAAAGTTTCCTGCATTACATTTTCAGGCAGTTGAGGAAAATGCTTGTGATTAAAACGTACATAGTATCCCGACTTTGGTCTGGATTCTATAAGTCCTCTTCCTTCCAGATGATAATATGCCTGAAATGCAGTGCCCATGCTTATTCCATACTCATCACTCAAAACTCTTACGGATGGTAATTTGTCGCCGATACGCAGCACTTCTTCTGCAATCATTTTTTCCAAGCCATCTGCAACCTGTATGTAAAGATGATCTTCTGAATTGAATGTTTTTTTCATAACAGTAAAATCTGATATAGCCAAAATTACTAAATCTGAATCTGTTTTAATCAAAAAAAATATCCAAATTTTGTCTTTATAAAACCTTAAAAGAAAAATATTATGGAAATCATTGCAGACATTCCCGTAAGGAAAACCAATCACTCAAGAATTAATGAAGTTGATTTTAATCAACTCGAATTTGGTAAATATATATCCGACCATATGCTGGTTTGCGATTATGCAAACGGCGAATGGAAGCAACCGCATATTGTGCCTTATGCCAATCTTTCTTTAAGCCCATCGGCATTGGCATTGCATTACGGCCAAACTGTTTTTGAAGGTATGAAAGCATTCAGAACAAGTGAAGACCGCATCAATATTTTCCGGATGGAAAAGCATTACGAGCGTTTTGTAAAGTCGCTGCAAAGAATGTGTATGGCAGTTGTACCCAAAGAAATTTTTATGGAAGGTTTAATGCAATTGATTGAACTGGATAAAGCATGGGTGCCAACCAAAAAGGGGCATGCGCTTTATTTGCGTCCGTTTGTTTTTGCAAGCGAAGCAAGGTTTGGTGTAAAAGTTTCGGAGGAGTACCGGTTTGTAATTTTTACCGGCCCTGTACCATCTTTATTTGCTGATCCTATAAAAGTTAAAGTTGAAACCGAATACATACGTGCTGCAAGGGGCGGAGCCGGTTTTGCAAAATGCGGCGGTAATTATGGTGCATCATTTTTACCAACACAAAACGCCCGGCTTGCCGGTTACGACCAGGTTTTATGGACCGATGCCAAGGAAAATAAATTTATAGAAGAAAGTGGAATGATGAATGTGATGTTTGTAATTGATGATGTGTTGGTAACTGCACCCTTGTCAGACTCAATATTAGATGGCGTTACAAGAGATTGTTTATTAACGCTTGCAAACGACATGGGATTTAAAACAGAGGAGCGGCCTATCGCCATTACAGAACTGGAAGAGGCTTTTAAATCCGGAACCATTACCGAAGCTTTTGGCGCAGGTACGGCAGCAGTGGTGGCTCCCATTAAAACAATCAACATTAATGGCATTGATTTTTTACTGCCGAAAAACGAAGATACAAGGATGAACAAACTTAAAATCAGGCTGGAAAAGATCAGGTTGGGTATTGATGCTGATGAACATTCATGGAATTATATCATTTAAAAATCATGCTGAATTTTTTCAGCCAGATTGTAGGTTATTAATTAAGGAACTACAAAATAAAGTCTTCCCTCAATAAAATTGGGAGAAGACTTCTTTATTTCAGGTATGGCAATTCTATTTTCATTAATATTAAAATTTTGTAATTTTTTTTCATTATTGTGTAACAACAGTAATCAGCAAACCATTCAATTTTGCATATGGGCCAGATGTTTAAAAAATTCCTGGGCTTCATTTAAAATTCAACTCCAACTATCTCATTACAAAGACCTGTTTTCAAACTATTTTTTCCGTACTAAACAAAAAAATTATGAAAAAGTCTTTATTTATTCTAATTACGTTTGCTTTTGTAATTAACTTAAGTGCTCAAAATCTCACAGTATTTGATAATTTTAACAATGGCCTTCAATCAGGTTGGTCCCTGCTTGGTGCAAAAATAGGAATCTATCAACGAAACGTAAATGGCAATTGTGTTGCAAACCAGGGAATAATTGTTGGTCCGGCAGTTGGAAGTAACGGTAACAACAAATCAGGTTTTAAAACTTCTGTGCTTCAATCAGTTAGTGCAAACTCTATTGTAACTGTGCGTTTTGAAGGTTATGTTTACAAGGGAAATCAACTCAAATGTGAGGATCAGCTTTTTGCAAATACACCCTGCACTGGGGTAGCAAAAATTTATATCATTTCGGCCAATACAAGCGATACAGTGGGTAGCAGTGCTGAAATTCCTTTAAACTTAACCACAGGAGTAAATATTATAACAGCACAGGTAAACAACGGTGTAATGCCAGGCACCGGTTTTATTGTTTTATTGGATATTAGTAGAGTTAATTGTAACGTGAATGGGTCGTTACGGTTTGTGATAGACAACGTTTTAATTATTTCCCCTGCAGGAGGCCCGCTACCTGTTTATTTTAAATCTTTCAATACCAAACGTTCATCAGGAAATAATGTATTGGTAAGCTGGGTAACGGCTACAGAGCAAAACAACAGAGGTTTTTATGTACAGCGTAACACAACCGGTAATTGGGATAATCTTGGTTTTACTGATACAAAATCGCTTAATGGAAACAGCAATGTTAATTTAAGCTATACATATACGGATGTAAATAATTTTAAAGGGATATCACAATACCGTATTGTACAGGTTGATATGAACGGCGCACAAAAAATGAGTGAAGTTAGCATAATACGGGGTGAGCAAACCGGGAAAAATATTGTATTTCCAAATCCGAGCCCTGATGGGAATGCAACTATTTTATTTGAAGACCAAAACAGTATCCGTGATATTTCTATTATTGATATTACCGGAAGAATTGTAAAGCAGTGGACAAATGTAAATAGCAATAGCCATAAGATAGATAACCTGCAGGCTGGTTTTTACAGCATCAAAATATTTAACAGAGTTACCGGTGAGCAGGCAATTGAAAAAATTATTATAAACAATAAATAGAAATAAATTAAGCACGGGTTTTGGTTATAAAAAGAGTCCGCTTACAAACGGGCTCTTTTACTTTTAAATGTCATGATCCTTATGGCCGATATAGTTTTTCCATTTCTCAATAACGGCTTGCATATCATCGGGTATTTCGCTTTCAAAATGTACCTGCTTTAATGTAGTGGGGTGAATGAAACCCAGTTCTTTAGCATGCAATGCCTGGCGCTTGCATAAAGCAAAACAATTATCAACAAATTGTTTGTATTTGGTAAATACAGTTCCTTTCACAATACGGTCGCCGCCATAAAAATCATCGTTAAAAAGCGGGTGGCCTATCATTTGCATGTGTACCCGTATCTGGTGTGTGCGGCCGGTTTCAAGCCTGCACTCTATTAGCGTTACATAATTAAATCTCTCTAAAACCTTGTAATGGGTAATGGCATCTTTGCCATGGTCACCATCGGGGTAAGCCGTAAATAATTTACGAAAACGCTGGTGCCTGCCTACATGTGCAATTACAGTTCCTTCATCTTTTTCCACATCGCCCCAAACCAAGGCAATGTAGCGGCGGTGTACAGTGTGATTAAAAAATTGTTTGGCCAAATCACTCATTGCTTTTTGTGTTTTAGCCATCACCAGTAAACCGCTGGTATTTTTATCTATACGATGCACCAACCCAAAACGGTTAAGCTCACTTTCATCCAGTGTTGGATTTTGTTGTTGTAAATAATATGCAACCGCATTTACCAACGTGCCATTGGGATTGCCACTGCCGGGATGCACAACCATGCCGGCAGGTTTATTGATGATCATTAAACTGCCATCCTCATACTGAATATTTAACGGAATATTTTCAGGAACAATATCCGAGCTCTCAGGAGAACGATTATCAAAAACAACAATGTTATCAAACGGCCTTACTTTATAATTACTTTTTACCGGCTTCTCATTTACCAGCACCATTTCATTATCAATACCCTGCTGAATTTTATTGCGGGTAGCACCTTCAATCCTCGTCATTAAAAATTTATCAATACGCAGCGACTCCTGTCCCTTTGGAATAGTAATCACCAGCTTTTCGTACAACTCTTCAATTTCCGGTTGTTCATCTTCAATTTCTATTATTTCTTTACTCATCATGTAATTTATTAATTTTTTAAAAAAACCTCAACCTCAACCTCAACCTCATTTCAATTATCTTTGCAAATTAAAACATTGCAGTGGATAAGCAGAAAGTGATATTTAAAGACCTTGGAATTATTGAATACAAAGCCGCCTGGGATTATCAGGAATTGTTGCTCAATGAAAACGTACAAATCAAATCGGCAATACGCAATGGGCAATTAGCAATCGGCAATGAGCAATTGGCAAATAAATCCAATGCTGCTGAATCTCCACTCACCACTCACGATTCACCACTCACGACTACAAATTATTTTCTTCTTTGTGAGCATCCCTCAGTTTATACCTTGGGTAAAAGCGGAAAAAAGGAAAATGTATTGATGACCGATGATGAACTGGAAGCTAATGACATTGCATTTTTTAATACCAACAGGGGCGGAGATATAACTTTTCATGGCCTGCAACAGATTGTGGGCTATCCCATTCTGGATCTGGAGAAATATTATACCGATATTGGAAAATACCTGCGTAGCCTGGAAGAAATTATTATTTTAACCCTTGCCGAATATGGCATTAAAAGTGGCAGAAGCAAAGGAGAAACCGGCGTTTGGATTGATGAAGATATACCAGGTAAAGAAAGAAAAATTTGCGCCATTGGCGTACGTTGCAGCCGGTGGATAACTATGCACGGCTTTGCCTTGAATGTAAATACAGATTTGAGTTATTTCGGGAATATTATCCCCTGCGGTATTCAAAACAAACAGGTAACTTCTGTTGAGAAGGAACTTGGATATAAAGTTGATTATGCTGAGATAAAAGAAAAACTGAAAAAGAATTTTGAAAAAGTATTTGAATCGGATCTGGTTGAGTGATAACTTTATTTTGATTTTTTTTCTTCGCTTGATATAAAAAACTTATTCTCTTCCAGTAAAAATTCATTCTTATATATTTCAAACTGATACCAGCCCCCATGTATAAAATTGACTTTTTCAATCACAAAATAATCATCCGGCGGGTTTTTTATTTCAAACAACAGCTTATAATCTTCGGTTAAAAACCTGATAACATACTTGTTTGCTTTTACATTAAAAAGTTTGGTTACCACATTATTATCCCTGTCTGTAAAAATACGTTTGCTTGGGTATGTTATCACCTGACTTACAATTTCATCACTTACTTCTGTTATAACAGTTTTTTTAGTAGCTGGGTTTGTATTTTTTTTGGTGGGTTTATTTTTATTTTTTGCAGCACGGGCAATTTCAAGTTCTTTTTGTAGTCTTATTTTGTCTTCCTGAAGTCGTATGTTTTTTTCGTACAGAATATTTATCTCCTGTATCAATCTGGTGTAATCAATAACTGTATTTACTTCGGGCTTTTTTGATTTGGTAAGCAGGTAAACTCCGGTATCAAACCCAATAAATAAGCGATAAAACATTTTGTTGTATGGCGGCAGCGAATCTGTAAATCCATTTACAGAGTTTTGTGGGTTAAGGATAGATGCTATACTGAAGAAATTTTTTGTACTGTCGTAAGAGCGTTGCACACTGATACCCTTTACCGGCTTGCCATAATTATTAAGCCAGAAAATGCTGATTTTTCCATCGGTATTTTTTAATGTAAAATCCGGAAGCGTGGCTTGCCCAAAAAGACTGCCTGCAGATATAGTACAACAAATAGTAAGGAGAAAATAAAATCTACGCATAGGTTCAATCAGATTCAGAACAATAATGTATTCAAAGGTAAAGATTTATTTCCCTGCAACCCACCGGTGTGCACACATAAAATTTCACTCCCTTTTTTAAACATGTTTTTTTTAATACAATCAATTACCGCAAATAACATTTTGGCGGTGTAAACAAAATCAAGCGGTAAGTTATACCGTAGCCAGCAATCATTCATAAAATTTATCAGTGCTGCTGTTTTTTTGGCATATCCTCCAAAATGATAATCGCCTGATATTAACAGATTCTCAAAATTACTGCTATTCCCTGTTAACTCTTTTATGCTGTTTTTATTGTCTGTAATACCTTTTAAAACTTCAAAACTTACCACGGTCTGCTTAGTGCTGGCGCCCAAAAGCAGGCCTGCGGCTGTTGTTGCTGTGCCCGATGCGGTGCAGATATGAGTATAACTTTTATCTGCAATCAAACCCATAATTAAAGCTGCACCTTTTGCGCCAAGCGGATGCTGGCCTCCTTCGGGTATAATCAAACACTCACCAAACTCTTTTTTTAAGTCATCAATAAAAGCCGCATCATTTTTATTTGCGTACTCCTGCCGGCTGATAAATTTTAATCGCATACCATCCTGCATACATTGCTGCAACGTATGCGAATGCTGCAAAGGCTCTTCGCCCCTTACAATACCAATGCTTTTTAATTGCAGTGCCTTGCATGCAAAAGCAGTTGCAGCCAGATGATTGGAGTAAGCGCCACCAAAAGTTAAAACCGTATCGCATTTATCCGCAATGGCTTTTTCTAAAAAGTAATGCAGTTTAAAAAGTTTGTTGCCAGAAACAAGCGGATGAATTTTATCTAGCCTCAACACAGAAACTGTAACCTGTTTTTCTACAAACAGCTCATTATGCAGCACTTCAATCTCAGCTTTCGAAATATCAAAAAGCATTTGGTTAAAACTTAAAGGTTTACACTATTTTTGTGCCGCAAAAATCAGTAAATAATTTTTCAATTGTCAATTTAATTATAGATGCAACCAACGCTTTTAATTTTAGCAGCAGGAATGGCCAGCCGTTACGGAAGTATGAAACAAACTGAGGGATTTGGCCCAGCCGGAGAAACCATCATGGATTATTCCATCTATGATGCCATCAGGGCAGGTTTTGGCAAAGTTGTTTTTATTATTCGTAAAGATTTTGCAGAAGGTTTTAAAGCAAGTTTTGAACCTAAATTACAGGGCAAAATAAAAACCGAATATGTGTATCAGGAAATGGATTCTTACTTAAATGGGTTGGAAATGCCTGCTGGCAGAACAAAACCGTGGGGCACTGCCCATGCGGTACTTTGCGGCAAAATCGTAATTAACGAACCCTTTGCTGTAATTAATGCTGATGATTATTATGGTGTGGATGCATTTGTAAAAGCAGCTGATTTTTTAAATACAAAATGCGATGCAAAGCATTATGCCATTATTGGTTACGAGTTGGAAAGAACGCTGAGCGATCATGGATCTGTAAGCCGTGGTGTTTGCAAGGTTGATGCAGATAATAATTTAATCAGCATTAAAGAAAGAACAAAAATTTATAAGGACAATGATGTTATTACTTACGAAGATGAGGAAGGAAAACATACCGTGCCATCCCATTCAAGTGTATCAATGAATTTCTGGTGTTTTCATCCGGCATTGTTTGAAACAACTGAAAAACTTTTTCAGGATTTTGTGAAGAAGAATATGAATAATATTAAGGCCGAATTTTTTATACCGATTGTTGCTGAAGATTTTATGGAAAATCAGGGGGGAGAGATTAGTGTTATTCCAACATCATCTCAATGGTTTGGTGTAACTTATAAAGAAGATGCACCGGTAGTTAAAGCCAGTGTAGATAAGCTGGTTGCTGATAAAATATACCCGCCATCACTCTGGCAATAAAATAAAGGCATAAAAAAAGCTGTTGATTTTGTCAACAGCTTTTCAATAGTTTTCCGGGGGTTAATCAGTTTCCCACCACCATAAATACAAACTCTTCCATTTTTTTAACCTGCTGCTCACGGCTTAATCCTTTTAAAGTTGTGTTGGTTGGTAATTTTAGGTTTGATGTATCGCCTGCATCTTTTGCAGCTTCAATCAGTTTAAAAATATTTTTCGATTTGGCGGCAAATACAACACCATCGGCCGTAAGGTTTTTTGATGTGATGATGCCGATTATCTGACCACTGTTGTTTAATAATGGTCCGCCACTGTTACCGGGATTTACCGATACTGAAACCTGGTAAGCGGTAGAGTCGTCTTTGTTACCCGATTTGGCACTTACATAACCTTCGCCATAAACAATTTGGTTACGTGGGTAGCCCAGTGTAAATATCTGTTCGCCCAGGTTTGAATTGGTTTTGTTAATTGAATAAGGCAAGTTGTACATTGTTTTATAAGCAGTATCTGTAATTTTTAAAATTGCCAGATCTGTATTTTGATCTGTATAAATTGCCTTTGCAGTAAAATATTCGCCCTTGTTGTTTTCAACATAAATTGTTTTAAGCCTGTTAACCACGTGGGCATTGGTAACAATAAATCCTTTGCCATCAATTAAAAAACCGGTAGCCCTGTAATCGGGGCTGGGATTTTTTTGTATGCCAGGATTGGCATTTATTGAATTCTTAATTTTTGCAACTTCTTTTTCCGTTGTTTTAACCTTATCTATTAAATCAGTGATATCGCTCTTCTCAACAGTATTATTGTAACTGCTAATTAATGCAGTTGTAACAATAGATACCAAACCTGCAATAGATGCCGCTACGGCAATATTACGTTTGTATTTTTTCCAGAGAAAAACAACTTTTGCTTTACCGCTAAACTGCGCTTTGCTGATGATACCTTCTTCGGTCAATTTATTTTCAACTTCGTATAAAGAATGTTTAAAGGCCTTAATGTTAGCCTGCTTATCCAATTGATTAAATAAATAAGTATGCTCAACCACCAGTTGGTCAATGGCCGAATTGTTTTTACGAATCTCTTCGAAAAAGCCTTTTTCTTTTAGGTCCATTTCACCCTTCAGGTAACGCTCAACTGTTTCTATAAGTAATAATTCATCCATGTTAATTTCCATTTTTATATTGTGCAAAAAATAGTTTTTTCAACCGCACCAGGCATTTGTACTTCTGGGTTTTGGCGTTATCGGCATTGGTGTAACCAAACTCCGATGCTATTTCCTGCATATTTTTTTTCTGAATGTAATATGCGTCTAATAAACTTTTACAAGGTTCTCCTATTTTACTCATGGCTGCTTCCATTAAAGTAAAATCGGTATTGTGCTTTTCATGCAATTCCAGGTCTTCTTCTACGGCAACGGTTTCCTCTACATTTTCAACCAGGCCGCCATATCGCTGCAATTGTTGTAATCTTTTTAGCCAAAGCCGCCTGCAAACTGAATAAATATACGTTTTTAATTGGCAATTCAGTTCAAAAGTTCCCGAAACCGCTTTTTCATAAACCACAATCATCGCTTCCTGAAAAATATCCCTTGCCTCGTCGCTATTGCCGTTATTGTTAAGTATAAAAGCCTGTATCATAGGGTAGTTATCCCGATATATGGCTTCTACAACCAACCTGTCGTTCAAGGCCAAACCTTCCAGTAATTGCTTTTCCTGTTCTAAATTACTCACCTGCTATATATTTATTAATACGTTTACCTGCAATTTGTAACCCAAATCAACGAAAATAAACTTTTTAAAAAAACTTGGGTTACCTTTTCTCATTCCGGGTATAAATATCAAATTATAATTTTAAAATTTAAACAAAACACAAAATGAAAAAAGTAATCTTAGCTTTAGCAATCGTATCTGTATCTTTTGCAGCTTGTAACAATGGTGAAGAAAAAAAGGTTGACGAAGTAAAAACTTCTGATACAACTACTGTAATCACTGCTCCTACAGCTGATACTATGACTGTTGTTACAGATTCAACTGTAAAAACTACAGTTACTACTGATACAATGAAAAAGAAGTAATTAAATACCGGTTGATAGCTTGTTTTAATACCGGTAATAAAGATTTTTAATGGACAAGCAATCGAATTTGCCCCGCTTATTTTTAAGTGGGGCATTTTTTTGTGGTTATTTTAAGTTGGTTTACTTATTTTTGTAAATCAGATGATTACGATCAACAAAAATACCTGGCTACATTATTATACTTGCCGCATTTGCGGGCCGGTAGTTTTTTGTTAAAAATCAGGTATAAACAAATTAACATAAAATCAACCCCCGATAAAATCGGGGGTTTTTTAATTTATTATGACAGTAACTATAATTGGTACCGGGCTTATTGGTTGCTCCATGGCATACCGGCTTAAGGAAACAGGCTTTGCCCAAAAAATAATCGGGGTAGATAATAATTCCGAAAATTTGCAAACTGCAAAGCAGCTTGGGTGGATTAATGAAAGCATGCATCTTGATGAAGCTTTACAACTAAGTACTTTGATAATTATTGCTATACCGGTAGATGCGACATTGCAATTGCTGCCGGAATTACTTAATAAGTTGGATGATCAGGTGCTGATGGATGTAGGTTCTACAAAAGGGATAATCTGCAATGCTGTTGCAGAGCATAAAAAAAGAGGCAGATTTGTAGCAACACACCCCATGTGGGGAACCGAAAAAGACGGACCCCAATCTGTGGTTAAAGATGCTTTTAAGGGAAGAGTAGCTGTTATTTGCGAAAAAGAAAAATCTGAAACCGATGCATTGCAAATGGTAGAAAAATTATACGGCATTATAGGTATGCAACTGGTTTATATGGAATCGGCCGTGCATGATATGCATGCGGCTTATGTAAGCCATATATCGCACATAGCTTCTTATGCACTCTCTTTAACCGTATTGGAAAAAGAAAAAGAAGAAGATGCTATTTTTGAACTGGCCAGCGGCGGTTTTGAAAGCACCGTGCGCCTTGCCAAAAGCAATCCGGCCATGTGGGTGCCCATTTTTATGCAGAATAAAGAAAACGTGCTGGATG
Organism: Chitinophagaceae bacterium; assembly: GCA_043756605.1. Taxonomy (GTDB): domain Bacteria; phylum Bacteroidota; class Bacteroidia; order Chitinophagales; family Chitinophagaceae; genus Ferruginibacter. The sequence continues at coordinate 46,367 of JAYURR010000205.1, read as the reverse complement.
TTTTAAACGAACATATAGCCCAGTTAAGAAAAATAAAAAGTTGTTTGGAAAAAGATAATTTTACTTACCTGCACGAATTGATTGAAAATGCAAATAAGATAAAAAGGATTTTGAAATAATTTCTTACATGGTCTGACGCCTTCGTCTGACCATGTAAAAAAAACTGTAAACCATAAAAAATAATGTAATGATTTATCGTGAAGCAGAAATAGAAGACATACCTCAAATTCAATTTGTACGCAATGCGGTAAAAGAAAACATACTGTCTGATCCGGCATTGGTACCCGATAAAGATGTTGAGGAATATTTGACCAACAGAGGCAAAGGCTGGGTTTGTGAAGTAGATAAAAAAATAGTTGGTTTTGCCATTGTTGACTTGATAGACAATAATGTGTGGGCACTTTTTGTACATCCCGATGCAGAAGCAAAAGGCATTGGTAAAAAATTGCACCAGATTATGATGGATTGGTATTTTGTACAAACCAGTGAAAAAATCTGGTTGGGTACCGAACCAAAAAGCCGGGCGGAAACATTTTACCGGATGCAGGGCTGGCGTGAGGTTGGCGTTCACGGAAAAGGAGAAATAAAATTTGAAATGGATATTTCCACATGGTCTGATTTTGGAACATTGTCTGACGACCTCGTCTGACCATGATCCAAAATGGTGTATAAGGTTAAAACGCCAAAATAAAAAAAGAATAATATTCCGATAAATATCGGAACAGGAAACATAAAATAAAATTAAATGAAAACTGTAACACAAACCATGAAAGAATTAACGCAGGAGAAATGGAATAAACGTCCGCTCATTATCAGCGGCCCATGCAGTGCCGAAACAGAGGAGCAAATGCTGGAAACCGCTACACGACTGGCTAATACCGGAAAGGTAGATATGCTGCGTGCCGGTATTTGGAAACCCCGTACCAAACCTGGTTTGTTTGAAGGCAATGGCATTGTTGCATTGCCCTGGCTTTTACAGGCAAAAAAAATCACCGGCTTACCAACCACTGTAGAAGTGGCCACAGCCAAACATGTAGAGGAAGCTCTGCAATTTGATGTGGATATGCTTTGGATTGGAGCCAGAACAACGGTGAATCCATTTAGTGTGCAGGAAGTGGCAGATGCATTGCGTGGTGTTGATGTGCCGGTGCTGGTAAAAAATCCGGTACACCCTGATCTGGAATTGTGGAGTGGTGCTATTGAGCGTTTGCAAAAAGTTGGTGTAAAGCAGGTAGGTATGATACATCGTGGATTTTCATCTTACGGCAATACCGAATTTCGCAATGCACCTATGTGGCATTTGCCAATTGAAATGAAAAGAAGATATCCGGATATGCCTTTGATCTGCGATCCATCGCATATTTGTGGCAACCGTACTTTGTTACAATCGGTTGCTCAAAAAAGTATTGATTTAGATTTTGACGGATTGATGATGGAAAGCCATATTGATCCGGATAATGCATGGAGCGATGCCAAACAACAGGTAACTCCGGAACGACTGCTGGAGTTGCTTAACGATCTGGTTTGGCGTAACGAAACCACTACCGAACAGGAATTTATTACCGCACTTACAACCCTGCGTGAACAGATAAACCAGGTAGATGATGAGTTGCTTACTTTGCTGGGGCAGCGGATGAAACTATCTGATAAAATTGGTGAATACAAAAAGAATAACAACATTACTATTTTACAAACCAACCGCTGGAACGATATTTTGGAACGTGCTTTTAAAAATGGAGAAACGCTTGGGCTTACAAAAGAATTTATAACAAAATATTTTGATGCAGTGCATTTAGAAAGTATTCATCATCAAAATAAAGTAATGAATTCCTGATTTAATTTTTCATTTGCATAAATTGATAACATGAATACATCTGAATATACATTTTCGCAAAAAACAGTAAGCTGTTATTTTGATGCTGATTTTACAGCCATTGGCGAATTGGCAAAAGATGCAAACATTATAATTGTTACAGATGAAAATGTTTTTAATCATCATGCAGAAAAGTTATCAGCTTTTCCAGTTATAAAATTTGCTGCTGGCGAAGCGCATAAAAACCAGGCTACGGCTGATTTTATAATTGGCGAATTAATAAATCTCGGGGCACATAAAAATACTTTTTTAATTGGCGTTGGTGGTGGCGTAGTAACCGATATTACCGGTTATGTTGCAGCGGTTTACATGCGTGGCATAAAATTCGCACTGGTGCCAACTTCTATATTAGCTATGGTAGATGCGGCAATTGGAGGTAAGAACGGAATTGATGTGGGCGTTTATAAAAACATGGTTGGCACCATTCTGCAACCCGAGTTTATTTTTTATGACTACCGTTTTTTAACAACACTGCCGGTTAAAGAATGGGTAAATGGTTTTGCCGAAATTATAAAACATGCCTGTATAAAAGATGCACTTTTGTTCAGGGTATTAGAAAAATATTCTTTACACGAATATCAAGCTGATAAAACATTAATTGCCGACCTGATTGAAAAGAATGTAGAAATAAAAACTGCTGTTGTTGTAAATGATGAATTTGAAAAGGGGGAGAGAAAGTTGTTAAATTTTGGTCACACAATTGGTCATGCCATAGAAAACCTGCACGGTATACCACACGGGCATGCAGTAAGTATCGGCATGGTAGCAGCCTGTAATTTATCGGTGCAGCTTAATAATTTTCATGCCGATGATGCAGCAAAAATTGTAAGGCTGCTGGCCAGGTATCATTTACCGGTTGATGTGGAAACAGATCATGCAAAAGTATTTGAAGTGTTGAAAATGGATAAGAAGCGTCGTGGCGAAGGCGTACAGTTTATCCTCTTAAACAAAATTGGCAGTGCCGAAATAAAATTTATCAGTTTAGCAGAACTTGAAAAACATTTTAAAGAAATAGTATAGTGATTGTAAAAATTATGCCTTCAAATATTTCAGGAAAAATTTTTGCACCAGCCTCTAAAAGCAGCATGCAAAGAGCCTGTGCACTGGCATTGCTGGCAGATGGAGCAGTAACTTTAATCAATCCTGGAAAAAGCAATGATGATAAAGCAGCATTGAATATAACAGAAAAACTTGGAGCAAAAATTATTACAAATTCAGATGAAAATATAAAAATAGAGAACAATGAATTCAAAAGTTCCCAAGTGCCCCCCTTGGGGGGCGGGGGGGCTGCAACTTTGCTTCTCAACTGCGGCGAAAGCGGCCTTGCAATCCGCATGTTCACTCCAATTGCAGCATTATCATCTCAGGAAATTACTATTACCGGAACCGGAAGTTTATTAAAAAGGCCCATGCATTTTTTTGATGAAATATTTCCGCAACTGGGTATTTCAATACAATCAAATAATGGTCATCTTCCCATAAAAATAAAAGGGCCATTGCAACCTGCTGATATTACGATTGATGGTTCACTAAGCTCCCAATTTTTAACCGGACTTTTAATTGCTTTTGCAAAAGCTGCAACAAAACCGGTAACCATTTATGTAAATAATTTAAAAAGCAAACCATACATTGATCTCACGCTGCAAATGATGAAGCAGTTTGGTTACGATGTTGAGAATAATAATTATGAATTCTTCTGTATTCAACCAATAAACCACTCAACTAATAAACCAATCAACTATATAGTAGAAGCCGACTGGAGCGGTGCAGCATTCTTATTAGTTGCCGGCGCAATTGCAGGTGCAATTACAGTTAAAGGCTTAGATGTTTTTTCAACACAGGCAGATAAAGCTATTTTAAAAGCATTGATGGATAGCGGAACAAATATTTCAATTGAAGAAAAACAAATAACTATCAACAGTTCACTGGCCGGGGCTGGCAAGCCTTTTCACTTTGATGCAACAGATTGCCCCGATCTTTTTCCGCCACTGGTTGCATTGGCTGCATACTGTACAGGTACAACAGTTATTGAAGGTGTAAGCAGATTGGCCCATAAAGAAAGTAACCGTGCAATAACGTTGCAACAAGAGTTTTTAAAAATGGGCATTGAAATAACCCTGCAGGATGATTTGATGATGATAAAAGGCGGCCAAGGTTTGAAAGGAGCAAAAGTATTTTCTCATCACGATCATCGTATTGCCATGGCTTGCGCTGTTGCTGCATTAAAAGCAGATGGCGAAACTATAATTGAAGATGCTGAAGCAATCAATAAGTCGTACCCCGGTTTTTTTGATGATCTAAAGTTGCTGAATGCTGATGTATCTTTATGCTAAAACACTAAACTTCTAATCTTCTAAACTAAAAAAATTGAACTCTTTTGGCCGCTTATTTCGGGTACATATTTTTGGCGAATCGCATGGCGAGTGCATAGGCATTACCATTGATGGTTGCCCCGCAGGTTTACCTTTATCTGTTGATGATTTTACAGCAGACATTGAGAGAAGAAAACCTGGCGCCAAAGGCACAACGCCCAGAAAAGAAGATGATATCCCATTAATTAAAACAGGTTTGTTTAATGGCAAAACAACCGGCGCACCCATTACCATTTTATTTGAAAATAATAATACCCGCAGTGCCGATTATGAAAAATTACGGGTAGTGCCAAGGCCCGGCCATGCCGATTTTGTAGCTAGTGCAAAATTTGGCGGTAACGAAGATTACAGAGGCAGCGGGCATTTCAGCGGAAGGTTGACGGTTTGTTTGGTTGCTGCAGGTGTGGTTGCAAAGCGCCTCCTCCTAACCTCCTCCAAAGGAGGAGGAACAATTGTGCAATCCGTTATCAGTGAGATAGGCGGAGAGACTGATTTAGAAAAAGGTTTGCAAAAAGCCATTGATGCAAAAGACAGCATTGGTGGTATTGTTGAATGTACAGTAAGCGGGTTGCCGGTTGGATTGGGAGAACCTTTTTTCGATTCGGCTGAATCTATTTTGAGTCATGCAGTTTTTGCCATACCCGCTGTACGGGGTATTGAATTTGGGACCGGCTTTGCTGCTGCAAAAATGTTTGGCAGTGAGCATAACGATGCACTTGAAAATAAAACAGGAAAAACATTTACAAATAATGCAGGTGGTATTGTTGGTGGCATAACAAATGGTAACGATTTGGTTTTTCGCATTGCCATTAAACCAACTTCATCAACACCTTTGGAGCAACAAACTTTAAATATTGAAACCAATAATGTTGAAGGCTTTTCTGTAAAAGGCCGTCACGATCTTTGCATTGCGTTGCGTGTGCCTGTAATTTTAGAAGCAGTTACTGCATTTGTACTGGCCGATCTGATGCTGCTTGAACAAAAAATTCCACGAATTATTCTTTAATCCAGCAAACGCCTGTGGTAATTTATTTGCCCCAGGTGATAGGTTAAGTGTGTTGTAATGTGCATCAGCATCATCCCGGTAGTTATCACTTTATCAAAAACCTGTTGCTCAAATTCTTTTTCATAATCTGCTGCTGTAAGTTTAACCAGGGTGGTTTTAATTATTAGTCTGCAGTTTTCAATATTGGTAATTAAATCCTGCCGGGGTATATTTTTTAAACTAAATTCATCTTCTCTATGCCTTACATAGCCTGTGTTACCAAGTATTGCACCAATATAATGGCTAAGGTTGCCAATCAGGTGCAGGCATAAATTGCCGGCACTGTTGCTGATGCCATCTTTAACCAGCCACATATTTTCTTCAGTTTTGTACAACTCAATTTCGGTTTTTAGTTTTTGAAGGTCTCTTTCAAAAAGCATAATCAATGTATCAGTTATCATGTTTTTTCTTATTTATAGTTTACAAATTTACATTTACAGTGCTGCAGCTTAACAGTTATTAATGTAAAAATTACTGTATAAATCAATAACAATTGAAAACGAAGTATTATCTTGTTTGTAATTATCAGCCTCATAGCTTATCCGTTCTTGAAAATATAATATCAAGTTACAAATATTTAACCCGATATATGTTATATGTGATGAACCATTGCAGGTATTTTGCAATTTGTATTATTTTTTTAGCTTTCTCATGCACCAATCACAGCAAAGGCGGCAATGAAAAAATAGTAACTAACCCTAATGCTATGGATGGGGCTGTGGGTGGCCAGTTAGAATCAATCTTAAACAGCATGCCGGATAATGCCGGCAAAATAAATGATAGCTTTACTTTGCAATTTCCAAAAATTGTATCTGGGTTTTATAAAAAAAATGAATATCAGCCTGTATGGAGCAGTGCTGCAAAATGGAAGCCCATTGCAGATACTTTATTCCAATTTATTAAGTACGCCGAAAACGAAGGCCTTTTTCCCAATGATTATCACGCCAAAACTTTAAAACTTTTAAAAGATACATTAGACAGAGATTCGCTGGCAAGGATGAATGTAAATTTCTGGACAAAAGCCGATCTGTTACTTACCGATGGGTTTATGCACATCATCAAAGATCTTAAGCAGGGCCGCTTACAAGCTGACAGTGTATCCATGAACAAAGATTCAATACTGGCAGGTAAATTTTTTATTGCTTCGCTGGATGAACTTATTGAGAAAAAGAATTTTACCGCACTAATGGTTTCACTTCAACCCAAACATAAAAAATACTGGGAGCTTAAGCAAGGCATAAAGAAATTTGTTGACAGCATGGACCGGCGGGTGTTTACACATGTTACCTATCCATTTAAAAAAGGAGATGTTAAAGACTCACTTTATTTTATAAAACTTTTACAAAAACGGCTGGCAGAAAGTAACTGCATACATGCCGGAAAAAAAATACCCGATTCAACCGAACTATTAAACGGTATAAAAAAATACCAGCAGCAAAAAGGGCTTAAGCCAGATGGTAAATACGGTAAAGGATTAATTGCATCGCTCAACAGTAACGATGCTGAAAAATTTAAACGCATTGCCATAACGCTTGACAGATACAAACAATTACCACCCAGGATGCCCGATAAATACATCTGGGTAAATTTGCCCGGCTATTATTTAGAAATGGTAAATGCAGATACGGTGGTGTTTGAATCGAAAGTGATTTGTGGCAGGCCCGAAACCCGAACGCCGCTGCTTACTTCCGAAATTTCGGATATAATTACATACCCAACCTGGACGGTGCCAACCAGCATCATTGTTAAACAATATTTACCAAAACTTAAGAATAACCCCAACTACATTTCCCGGTTAGGATTAAAGCTGATGAATGGGAGAGGAGAAGTGATTAATCCGGGTTCTATTAACTGGGCACGATACTCAAAAGGAATACCATACCGCATTGTACAGGGCAGTGGCGATAATAATTCGCTGGGCGTTATCAAATTTAATTTTGATAATCCGTATGCTGTTTATCTGCATGATACCAACCAGCGTTATCTTTTTAAAAATGCCTCCCGTGCATTAAGTCATGGCTGCGTACGGGTGCAGGAGTGGCAGAAACTGGCTTATTATATTGCCGGCAACGACAGCATTTTAAGTAAAAGAACCGACTCATTAAAATATACAGCCGACTCTATTAAAAACTGGATAAGCAATAAAGAGCGCCATGTAATTGATGTTAAAAATCATATTACTTTATTCATCCGTTATTTCTCCTGCGAAGGAAAAAACGGCACCATAAAATTTTACGATGATATTTATGGAGAAGATAAACAACTGATGGAAAAATTCTTTGCAAAAAAGTAAAGCCGGGTAGCCACTTAATTAATTTATTATCTTTAACGATGCACATAAAAATTAAATCAACTGCTTACAAAATTGCCATTTACTTTTTTTGTGCCATTGTTGTTGTTGTTATTACTCCTTTTTTGGCTGCTGCGCAAGGCCATCCCATAAACGACAAACCAAAAACAAAAAAAACAACCCGTGTTTTTTATGGGCAGGCAAGTTATTACGCTAATACATTTAATGGAAGAAGAACAGCAAACGGAGAAATTTTTGACCAGAAAAAATTTACATGTGCCTGCAATGTTTTACCGCTTGGCACCTGGATAAAAGTAACCAATCTTAAAAACGGGCGTTCGGCTATTGTAAAAGTAAATGACCGTATTCATCCTAAAATGAAACGGATTGTAGATTTATCGAGAGCCGCAGCTCAAAAACTGGGTTATATTTCAAACGGGCTTACAAGAGTAAAAGTGGAGCTATTGGATAAAAAATCAATTCTGCGGTAATTGTATGTGCAATTTTTAACATGTTAATGCTTTTTCAGATAATAATAGTTGTAATAATATTTTATCTTTTGAAGTTAAGCAGCTATTTTTGTTGCGATTTAGAAAATTAACAATTATGAAGAAAATCTTATTAGCATTTATAGGCTTAGGCCTGTTTGTATCATCTTTTGGACAAGGTGAATACAAAAAACGACCATCTTTCGGAATTCATTTTTTTCTGAACGATTTTAATACAGCCCAAAGCATACGCAATACCGGCCTTGCAAATACCTTAAACACTAAAGTGTGGCATAAAACCAATAAGATGTCTGCCGGTATGGCAATCAGTTATCTCCAGGGGTTAAATAATAACCTCGATTTTGTAGGAACTTTATCTGGGTCTTTTCTTAATTATCCCAATGCAAAAACACCTACAACAGATCCTCGTTTATTACTGGAAGGAGCTGCAACGCTAAATTTAAAACTATTATCAGATAAGTACATCCTTAATCCTTTTCTTACGGCAGGTATTGGCGGCTCAAAATTTGGTGGCTACTACGCAGCATTTATGCCTTTTGGTATTGGTGTGCAGGTAAAAGTTGTTGATGAAGTTTATTTAATGCTTAATTCTCAATACCGTGTTCCGGTTACAGAAAACGCATCTTATCATTTTTATCACAGCGTGGGTGTTGCTGCTCCTTTATTTAAAAAGAAAGAAGCTGCACCGGCTGTTGTTGTTATACCACAGGTTGAACCACCAAAAGACAGAGATGGCGATGGTGTTTTAGATTCGCTTGATAATTGCCCTGATGTTGCGGGCCTTGCTTCTTTACAAGGTTGCCCGGATAGGGATGGCGATGGTATTACCGATGCAGAAGATAAATGCCCTGATGTACCAGGTTTGGCACGTTACCAGGGTTGCCCAATTCCCGACAGGGATAAAGATGGTATCAATGATGAAATTGATAAATGTCCGGATGTGCCTGGTGTTGCACGTTATCAGGGTTGCCCGATACCTGATACAGATGGCGATGGTGTAAATGATGAAGAAGATAAATGTATAAATGAAAAAGGACCAGCTTCAAATTTTGGATGCCCTATAATAAACCCCGATATTATTAAGCGGATTAACCTGGCTGCAAAAAATGTATTTTTTGCAACTGCCAGCGATAAATTATTAAAGCAGTCAAACAAAAGATTAGATGATGTGGTTGCCATTTTAAATGAGAACCCTAGCTTTAAAGTACAAATTGATGGCCATACAGATGCACAAGGAAAGGATGAGTATAATCTGGACCTGAGTAACAGAAGAGCCGGATCTGTAAAAGCTTACTTAGCCAGCAAGGGTATTGCTGATGGCCGTTTAAGTTCTACTGGTTATGGCGAAACCAAACCAGTTGCAGATAATAATACTGCCAAAGGGCGTGCACAAAACAGAAGAGTGGAGATGACTTTGAGTAACTATTAATAAAAAATTCTTGATAATAGAAAGCCCTTGCATTTAATGCAGGGGCTTTTTTTATTTTACTTGCTCTGGCAAAATCAAAAGGATGTTAAATTAATTAAAACCGAAGAATGAATTATTTTTTGTTTGAATATTTTATATAATTTCAATGTACAAAACTTTAACACTGTGCCTAAAACAAGCTTAACAGCAGTCTGCCTATTTTTTACAATTCTTCAATTCTCATTAGTTGCCAATGCTCAAACTATTGAAAACAGCATAAACCTTTTTGGCACCAATTTTCCTCAGGAAAAAATTCATATTCATTTCGATAAAGAATCATATTTGCCAGGTGAAACCATTTGGTTTAAAGCTTACTTGTTTGAAGAAAATCTACCATCGGAACGCAGTACTAATTTTTATGCAGCCATTTATGATGATAAAGGAAAAATAATAAAGCAGCAGCTAAGCCCGATATTTATGGGCAGCACAGATGGGCATTTTATTATTCCTGATACAATAAAATCTACCCGGATAATTTGCCGGGCTTACACAAGCTGGATGTTGAATTTTGATACTACCATGTTATTTAGCCAGGCCATAAAAATAATCAACACAAAAGAACAAAACCCTAATTCATTATTACTTACCCAATCTGTAAAACTCACATTTTTTCCCGAAGGAGGAGATATGATTGAAGGAACAGTAAACACCGTTGCTTTTAAAGCAAATTATAATAATGGCTTACCTTTTTTAATAAACGGCATCATAAAAAAGCAGGAAACCGGCGAAACAATATTGCCATTGGTTGCAGAGCATAATGGTATGGGAAGGTTTGATATTGATATGCAGCCAGGCGATAAATATTATGCTGAATGGCTTGATAACAACGGAACAAAACAACAAACCTGGTTGCCGCAGGCAAAACCAGCTGGCGTATCTTTAAAACTTACCGTGCAAAAAGACAGGTTATATTTTAACCTGTTTAATAAAACCGGAAACGATTCTTTGCATGTATTAATGTACATGTATCAAAAGGTTTTTTATAAAACGGGTTTAAAGATAACTGCAACAGAACCATTTACAGGCATGGTACCCATTAACAGTTTGCCCGGTGGCATTATGCAACTAACTGTTTTTGATGCAAACTGGCAGCCCGTAGCAGAACGTGTGGCCTTTATCAACAATAATAATTTTACTATTAATGCCGCTGTAAACAGTAAAGAAATAAGTACAAAAAAAAGAGGTAAAAATGTAATTGAGATACTGGTAGCCGATACCATACCAGCTAATATGTCGCTCAGTATTTCGGATGCTGATATGAATAACGAAACCTCTGAAAATACCATACTCAGTAATTTATTATTGAAGGGAGATATAAAAGGGTATGTACATGAGCCTGCATTTTACTTTACCAGTAATACAGATGCAGCTTTAAAAAGAAAGTTAGACCTGGTACTGCTTACCCATGGCTGGCGCAGGTATAACTGGGCCGATATGCTGGTACAGAAAATGCCTGCTGTAAAATACCCTGCAGATGAATACCTGGGTGTTTACGGACAAATAGGTGCGGAAGCGTTAAGTAAAATGGAAAAAGATGAACGGGTAAACCTGATTGTAAAAACTGCAGATAGTATAAGTACCTTTTACTCTTTACTGCCCGATAAGGCAGGCTTATTAAAACAAACCGCACTTGTTTTTTATGATACCGCCAGGCTTTACTTTTCGTTTAATAAAAACAAGATCAATAACAGCCAGATAGCTTTTGGTAAATTTAATTTTACTTACCCTATGCTGACACAACTTAACAATTATCAAAATTATTTTTTACCTGATACTGCGGGCTCTGTTTTAAAACCTGGTGTTTCCTTATTTCAATACTATGTTGCAAACAATGGCATTAAAAAATTTAATGAAGAAAAATCATTGCAAGGTGTAACGGTAAAAACCGGTGCTAACCGTAAATGGCAAAACGATCCGCTGGTAAAAATGGACGAAAAATATGCAAGCGGTGGTTTTACCGGTGGTGCCACCGGGTATGCTTTGGATGTTTTGCATGATGAAAAGGCCTGGACTAAACCAGATATTTATGCTTACTTACGCAATACAATGCCCAGTTTGCTTGTTGGTAATTATAACTTAACATCCGGCAGGTCGCTTTCGTATAACGGTAAATCAGTTTTGGTATATATTGATGAGCATGAAATGACATACAGCGATCTTGAAAACTTAAGCCTTACACAGGTTGCATATATAAAACTGGTTCCCTCATACCTTGGCAGTGGCCCTGAAGCAGGTGGTGCCGCCGGACTTCAGCCAGCTTTATCAGTTTATACCAGAAAAGGCGATGACCTTATAGACCGCCGCCCAAAAGATAAAGACCTCGGCTTGGTAAAAGTGGCCGGTTACTCTCCCAATAAAGAATTTTACTCGCCCGATTATACCCAAAACAATACCACTGGCGGTACCGATGCCCGTACAACCTTATTATGGCTGCCTTACATTTTAACTGATAAATTAAACCGCAAAGTGCCCATCACTTTTTACAATAATGATTTTACCAAAAAAATGCGGGTTGTACTGGAGGGTATAAATGACGAAGGAAAGATGATAAGGATAGAAAAAATTATTGAATAATTTTATTAGGTGAGTCACTATTTTAAATGCAACTCACCCAACAAAATCAATAATCATTATTTTTTTTGGGTATATCTGTTTTTTTGGGTTTATCTGCGGCAGATTTTTGTGCAGGTGTTAAAACAGGTTTTTTGTCTTCTGTTTTTTTCTCATCCCCCTTTTTTGCTTTAGCCGTATCCGGCATTACTGCTTTTGGAATTTCGCTTTCAATTTCAATTTTTTCTATTGGTTGGTTATCTGGCGGCTCGGGAGTATTAAAAAAGTCGTTGGCATCGCCATTGCCTTCATCTATGGTAGTGCTGTCGCCCTGTTTAAAAATTCTATCGTAGTAAGTCTGGTCTGCGTAAATGGGGTCTTTGCTTAACTCAATTGGTTTTTCAAAGTTTTTAATTTGCCCGTAATTCAACTTTTTATCGGCATACACTTTACTCATAAAAATACCCCAGCCAGGGGCCGACATTTCGGCACCACCCGCAGTACCTGCATAAATCTGTATAAACGGATCATCGCAACCCACCCAGGTGCCGGCCAGTAACTCGGGTGTGTATCCAATAAACCAGCCATCAGCATTATCGTTGGTGGTACCGGTTTTGCCGGCTTTATCAACCGGTATATTGTATTTGTTTAAATTTTTTGCGGTACCAAATTTTATAACCCCCTGCATTAATGTTGCCATGGTGTAAGCATCTGATTCGGATACTACCTGTTTGGTTGTGCTGCTGAATTCCTCTAATAAATTTCCACTTTTATCTTCTATACGGCTCATTATGATTGGCTCGGTATTTAATCCCTTATTGGGGAACATGGTATAGCCCTGCATCATTTCCAGCAAAGGAATTTCGGCAGAGCCAAGCCCGATAGAGTAGTATGGTGGTATTTTGGTTTTGATGCCGCAGGTTTGTATAAATTCGATAGTTCTTTTTACACCTATCTGGCCTATAAGCCGCCAGGCCGCAATATTTTTCGATTGAGCCAGGCAATAAGCAAGTGTACCGGCACCACCACAAATTGTTTTGCCCCCTAAAGTAAGGCAGCCTCCGGGTATTACAGTTTCTGGCGTGTAGCCAGCTTCATCAATTGCCAGGGTATAAATAAATGGTTTAAAGGTAGATCCTACCTGACGCATCTGCGTAACGTGATCGTACTTGAACCACTTAAAATCTATACCACCTACCCAGCATTTTACTTCGCCGGTGTGTGGATCCATGGCGGCAAAATTGGTTTGCAAAATCTGTTTGTGGTATTTGATAGAATCGAAAGGTGTAAGAACGGTGTCTTTTTCTCTTTTGGCATTCCATGCAAATACTTTCATTTTTACGGGTATGTAAAAAGTCTTTTTAATTTCCTCATCTGATTTCCCTTCCTCCTTCATACTCTTCCAGCGGTCGGTATATTTAAATTGCTTTTCAATCACATTCTCCCTTCCCTTCCACATTCTTTTGCCACTGTTTTTCATAATCCAGTCCAGCTTTTTTTGTATTACCGGCATGTGTTGTACCACCGCTTCCTCGGCATATTTTTGCATGCGGGAGTCTATGGTGGTATAAATTTTTAAACCATCGCGGTAGAGGTTATAGGGTTGCCCTGTTTTTGGATTTTGATGCTTTTTACACCACTCTTTTAATTTATCGGCAAGCACCGTGCGGAAGTAAGGAGCAATACCAACATTCTCATCCAATTTTTTATAGTTGGTTATTAATGGCTTTGCTTTTAGTTTGGCGGCTTCAGCCTCCGTTAAAAATTTTTGCTGGCAGGCCACCATCTGGTCTATCACGGTATTTCTTCTGTCAACCGATGCTTTGGGATAACTGATAGGGTTATAAATAAAACCTTTGAGCATGCCAATTAAAACTGCCGCTTCTTCAATCTTTAAATCTTTTGGTTCTTTTTGAAAATAAGTACGTGCGGCATTACGGATGCCAAACAAATTTCCCCAGGGAGCCCGGTTTAAATACAGTGCAATAATTTCTTCTTTTGTAAAATTGCGTTCCAGTTTTACGGCTACAATCCATTCTTTTACTTTTTGAAAAACCCGTACAAATATATTTGCCCGTCCCTGGCCCAACATCATTTTAGCAACCTGTTGTGTAAGTGTACTGCCACCACCATCTCTGCCCATCCGAAATACTGCACGTGTAATGGCCCTGCCATCAATGCCCGAATGATCGTAAAAACGCTCATCTTCTGTTGCAATAAGTGCATTTATTACATTGGGCGATATTTCATTGTATTTAACCTCACTGCGGTTTTCGGCATAATACTTACCCATTAAAACACCATCGCTTGAGTAAATTTCGCTGGCCAGATCAGCTTCAGGATTTTGAATTTCGGCCAATGATGGCATCTTACCAAACAACCCAAAATTGGCAGCCGTAAAAAGCAGGATAACAAAGACAAGCCCACCAATAAATACCCGCCATAAAATTTTAACTGAACGCTTCATGTATAACTATTTGAAAGTAATGTGTATTATGGATTACCGGTAACAAGCTGCCGTGCAAAATTATCTAAAGTAAAAAAGATAATTTTATACCTATTGTTAAAACCTGTTTGGAAACTGTGTATTTAACAACGCTTTATAACCCGGTAAATTTTTATTGGTTTTAAGTAATTGCAGATTTGCGTCTGTAATAATTAAGAAAGAATATTTATTTGCCGGCAACCACGATATTTCAGAAGCCGCATCCTTCTTAATTTTATTGTAATAAGCCATTGCTGTTGCTGCATCGGCAAAGGAAGTGATAACCAGTAAATTATTTTCAGCATCAAGCACCTCTTTATTAATATTGATGGTTTGGCCATAAAAATTTTCTTTGTTGTACCTGATAAAAGCATTTCGGGCTTCGGTAGTATACACCTGATCTACCTTATTTAAAATCATTATTACATAGTGCGGTGCATTAACAGCCATTACAAACGGGCCGCTTGTAAGGGCAGGCGCCACTTTGGCTACGGTATCTTTTATTACCGGCGCAACTGGTTTGTTAACAGGCGGTGGTGTAGCGGGTGTTGCCAATTGGTTTTCTGTGGCCCTGGTAATTTCAAGTGCGGTTAGGTATTTTTCAATTTCGGCTCTTCTTTTCAGCACATCAATCATGGTTTCGGCCTTTGCTTTTAAGGGCGATGTTGGATTGCTGCTGATGATGAACTCTAAACCTTTTATGGCTGCACTGTCATCCCTGTTTTTTACATTTTGCAATGCCTCAATATACAGTAACTGCGGTGTCCAGTAAGTTACACCATACAGGCTATCGGCTTTTTTCTTTTCGGCCATGGCTTTTTCAAAATTGCCTTCTATAAAAAGATTGTAAATGTCTTCGTACAGTTTTGTTGCCCCGGGGTTTTTTGTTTTTGGATCGAGTGCCGAAGGATTACTCAGTTTTTTGCCCGAAGCTGTGTTGGCAAAATTGCCATTCAATAAGTTTTTGTAGTAAGCTGCCTTATCTTTTAAACCGAGTTTTGTGTAACAGAAATAAAGATTAAGATACACTTCCCCATCCAGTAAACGGTTAGGAAAACGTTTCAAATAATCTTCGTACGTATCTGCAGCCAGTTGGTATTCTTCCAGGTCATCCTGGTAAGCACGGGCAAGCACCATCATATTTTCTGCAATGGCATCGTTACTGGCTTTTAGTTTTTCCTCGGTTAAAGGGATATCTTTTAAAAGCGATTCATAACTTACATCTTCGTTGGCACCTGCTGCATTTTTGCCGCCAGCATTTGCACCTTTAATATCGCCACCTGCAACGGGTTTGGTTGTGTTGGCAATAGCCGCTTCGGCGCCGGCTTTGCGCCGCCAGTTATCTACATTTGTTCTTACGCCCCACCTGGTTTTAAACTCGTTAAAGCCTCTCGATTTAAGCGTATTGTTGTTAAAATACCATTCGCCTTTGGTATTGTTTTTTTCAAAAAGATCAACCGGTTGTTTGTTGTTGTTGGCAAAAGGCGAGTTATCGGGCCCGCCAGAAGAGCCGCCATCATCTTTATAACCTTTTTCTTTACGCAGTCTGCGTACCATCTTTTTTAAATAATCATCTCTTTCTGCTACGGCCATTAAAGCAATTCTCTGTACACTGTCTTCTTTTTCTATAATGCTGATGGCAGCAGCAATTTTAACCAATGCTTCTTTTCTGGGTTGTATTTTGGCTATCTGTAAATTTAAAATAGAATCGTTACCACCGGCCTGCAAGCTATCGTACATGGCGGCTGCAACCCTATATTGCTTGCGGCTGTATGCAATATCGCCCAGTTTTAAAAAAGCCCTGTTTTTGTAATTAATATTATCCTGATTGTACTTTAAACTCTTATTAAAAAATGCGATGGCAGCATTGGTATCGGGTTTTTGCAGCGATAATTCACCGGCAGAGTAATAAACTATATCGCGGTATTCTTCATACTTATCACGCCTGCCCATTTTAGAAAGATTGTCAATTGCTTTATCCAATTCTTTGGGGTTGCCGTTTGTACGCAACATTTTTGCCTCGTTTAACCTGGCGTGTATATCCATCAGCGGATCTACCGTATGTTTGGATGCCTTATCATAATAGGCAGAGGCTTTATCAAAATTGCCGTTCTTTTCATACAGTTGTGCAAGCAAAAACTCCCAGCGAGATTGATCTTGTTTATTATCAGCAGTACTCAATGCTTTTTCAAGATGCTTTGCGGTACTGTCGAAATTACCTTGTTTAAAAAACCAATATGCAGCCACTTCATCCAGATCGTTGCGTAATCTTTTTGGTAAATTAGGATCAACCTGCAGTGTGTTTATAAGACTGCCCGATTCTGTAAATTCATTCTGCTCAATTAAAGTGCGTGCCAGCCAAAGTATAGCCTCATTGCGGCTTGGCGGCAGGGCAGTAAGCTTTTTTAAAATATTTGTTTTTTCTTTATTGGCGATGGAAGTGGTGTTGGAACCTACAATACGGTCATCATCATCATTTTTTCTTTTGCGTGGAAAAAGGTTATAGTTGATGAACTGAAAAGTCATCAATGCAGAATCGAAATCTTTTCTGTAATAATACGCTTTGCCAATAAGCATGTACATGTTATCAATCCAGTCGTTACGTAAATCATGCAATAAAATACCGGCTGTTGATGTGTAGATAACCGAATCGAGTTCTGTTTTTTGTGCAGATGTGCTTTCTAAAGTGTAAGGATAAAAGGCCAGCATACTGGTGTAATCATCTTTCAACGAGAGTTTGGCCCTATCAATAACCATATTAACGCGGTTATTGGCATTAAAATAATAGTTGAAATGGGTTACATTATTTTGATAAACATTTCTTACTACTGTAAATTTTTTATCCGCAGTTTTTTCAGAACCTAATTTTCTGTTCTCAAATTTTTCAGGTTTTTTTTCCTTACCAAAGGGATCAATTGTCCAGGTGGGTTGACAAAATGCCGGAATAGAAAATCCACATAATATCAAAAAAATAAATAACGGGCTTTTAGTTCTCTTCAGCATGAATTAAAAAATGGATGAAAGTGGAGATAAATATCGGTTTTTTTTGGCAAAAACAGCTTAAAAAGCCTCCGATTTTATTTAGTTTAATAAATATTTAAGAGGGTTTGCCACGGTTTGCACAGATTTACACGGATTGATTTGCCTTCGGCAAAAAAGATTAGCCCGCAGATTACGTAGATTTTGAAAATTTCTTTTCTGCGATATCAGCGTAATCTGCGGACCCATTAATCCGTGCAAATCTGCTTAATTTGCGGCAAACAAAACTACTAAGTGGTTTTTAAAATAAAATCTTGCCAGCCGTTCATTGTAGTCTTCAAAGTTTAATTAGTTTGTATAAGTGAGCTTTTTGACCTGTATTTCTTAATTTTAACGCTCAACAAAAAAATATGGCTAAACTTGATGCCAACAGTACGCTAAAGCGGTTACGAAACCGCTACCGGCTGGTGGTTATGAATGAAGATACCTATGAGGAAGTAGTTAAATTTAAACTTAGCCGTTTGAGTGTTTATATTTTTTTAAGTACCTTATTTGTTGTTTTACTGGGGTTAATTATTGCATTACTGGTTTTTACGCCTTTAAAATATTATTTACCAGGCACAGGATATGGCAACGTTAAACAAATGAGAGAATATAAAGATCTTAAAATGAGAACCGATTCGATTGAGTTGGAAGTGGAGCGTAAACAAAAATTTTATGATGACCTGCATAAGGTACTAAAAGGTAATTTGCCAACTTTGGATACCAATAAACTAGAACTGCCTAAATTAGAAAATGTAAAAGAGTAATTTAATTCAATAACATAAAACCTGCTACATGTTTAATTCAAAATCCAAATCATCTTTCGATTCAAACTCGGGCAATGCAAGTACCATGATTGGTGCCGGCACCATTATTACCGGCGACCTGGAAAGTAATGGCGACATACGCATTGATGGTACTTTAATAGGCAACCTGAAAGGGAAAGCAAAAATAATTATTGGAACAGATGGAAAAGTGGAAGGTAATGTTGAGGGCCTGCAGGCCGATATTATGGGCCATGTATCAGGTACCATTAAAGTGCAGGAACTTTTATTTTTGCATGGCAAAACCCAGGTTAACGGCGATATTTATGCCGGTAAATTACAGGTAGAACCTACTGCGGTATTTAATGGCAACTGCCACATGGGTGCCAATGTGGTAGAACTTAAAACAGAAGTGGCCAATGCCATTAACCAATAAAAAATATTTTGATGAACTTTAGTTTTAAGCCAGTACTCCCTTTATTTATTACGTTTTTAGTTTTAACTGTACTTAGTTTTGCAGGCCATATTTTTTTGGGAGAAATGGGTATTAATTATTTAGTAGTAATGGGAGGTAACTGCCTGTTTTTTTTAGTAAGCCTGTTTGTTTTCCGCATGCAATACCTGGCCATGTACAACAGCAACCCCAATGTTTTTATACGCAGTGTAATTGGTGGCATGATTATTAAAATGTTTGCCTGTTTAATAGCCATTGTTGCTTATTATTTCATCAGCAACGCTGCATTTAACAAACCCGCCGTATATATTTCTATGGTTATTTACATTGTTTACCTGGTGGTAGAAGTAAAAACCATTATGAAACTGAACAAAACAAAAAATGCCTAAGCAGGAAGCTCCGCTTTTACAATTACAGGATTATTTACCTGCGGGAAGTTTTGACGATGTTGCTTTTTACCTGCAGCACCACAAAGTACACCTTACCATCAGCCGCAAAAGAGAAAGCATACTGGGCGATTACCGCCATGCATATTCCGATAAAAATCACCGCATCAGCGTAAATGGCAATCTTAATAAATATGCTTTTCTGATTACGCTATTGCATGAACTGGCCCATCTTTTTACTTTTGAAAAATATGGTCACCGTGTGCAGGCTCATGGCCGTGAGTGGAAAGATGAGTTTGGAAAAATACTCGCTAAATTTTTACTGAAAAAAATATTTCCGGTTGATATAGAAAAGGTTTTGCTGCATAGTGTAAAAAACCCGGCAGCCAGCAGTTGTGGCGATGAAAAGCTGTTGCGGGTGCTGCACCAATACGATGAAAAGCCTGCTGGGGTGCACTTTGTAGAGCAATTACCCGAAGGTGCTTTGTTTGTTATTAAAGGTGGCCGCATTTTTAAAAAAGGAGTAAAAGTGCGGAAGCGTTTTAAATGTATGGAAGTAAAAACAGGGAAGCTTTATTTGTTTAACCCGGTTTATGAAGTGCAGGTGGTTGCCAATTAATTAATTAATTCATCCATCTTTCCAACACCCTTTCATCGGCACTTATTTTACCAAGCACTTTATATTTACTCTGTTTTAAAATCAGGCAGGTGGCGGCATTTTCTTTTTGTACGTTTCGGGTGCCAACAAATGTTGAGTGTATAAAATAAATATCTTTTACATCATTGTAAATAAAACCGGTGTGGCTATCGAGGCCAACAATGTACAATCCATAACCTTGTTTTTGTATTGATTTTATAAAATCTTGCATAGTAACATTGCTGAAATGGCTGATGTATTTTGACTGTGCCAATGATGTTATCATTTGCTCAGATGCACACTGTGCAAGCTTTACACGGGCTATGGGTAACCCTGCATCACGCAATATGGTTGTTACAAAATAACCACAGGCAATGCTGCCTAGTTGGGGTGTTTCGGTAGTGCCGTTAAAATCCCAGGCGGTACCAATCCAGGCTGGTACAATTGTTTTGGTAACGGCAGCTGTAAATAATTTTTCTTTTGCGGCCTTAGATAAACCACCCCATGTGGCTTTTAGTTTTTGTTTATTTAGTTTTATTGCTGTTTTGCAGGAGTCATAATTTAAGTAAGCCATCACAGATGGCTTTGTATTTTGAGCTGGTAGTTTTATTTCTTTTTGTATTGAAGTACAACTGGTAAAAGATATTACAATCATAAAAAGCAGCAATAATTTCATGTTGTTATTTTGGGTTAGACTCAGGCTTGTTTAAATTCCATAAAACTATTCCTCTAAATCTTTTATCATCCACACATCGCAACCCGTGTGGCCGCTGCTGCCTTGTGCTGCCTGCAAATAGGTAAAGCCCATTTTTTCATACATAGGTATGGCAATTGTTAGCTCGGGCATTGTTTCTAAATATATTTTTTTGTAACCCAATGCGTTGGCAGCAGCTATACATTTTTCCATCAGTAGTTTACCCACTCCTTTGCCCCGGGCATTTGCAGCAAGGTAAAGTTTAACCAGTTCGCAAGTACCAGGTTGCAGGTTTGCAGTTGGGTAAATACCACCGCCACCAACAATTTCCCCATCCATCACTGCCACAAAATAAATACTGCCGTTGGTTTTAAAAACATCCGACAAACAATCAGTTGTTTCATCAAAATAAACAGTGCCGGGTTTATCGGCTTTAAATTCTTTAAGGCTGTCCCTGATGATTTTTGCCAGTGCTTTATTATCGCCCGGTTCAATAGTTCTTATATGATAATGCTTCATTTTTCAAAATTAATCTGTTTTAAAACTGAGTGAAGGATAAAAATACTGAACAAGAAATATTTTCAGATGTTATAACATTATCAGGATAACATAAAATAAATCAATTAGTTAATACGGGTTTAATAAAAATCAATTATTTTCGGGAACTTATAATAAATAAAAATTTGCCTGATACATTAAAATATAGCGAAGAAGAATTGGTTTTGATGCTTCAAAACCAGGATCAGCAGGCGTTTTCGTACCTGTACGACAATTATTCGGCTGCATTAAACGGTATTATTTACCGCATGGTAGAAAACAGGGAGCTTGCTGAGGATATTTTGCAGGAAGCTTTTGTTAAAATCTGGAACAACTTTTCGAGTTATGATACCGGCAAAGGCCGCCTTTTTACGTGGATGCTTAACATTACCAGAAACCTTACTATTGATACACTGCGAAGCAAAGGATATAAGAAGCAGGCAAAAATCTCAAGCGATGAAAACTCCGTAGGTAATTTGTCTGATGATGGAAAAGTGGCAGAGCGTTTTGATGCGATGGGTATAAGAAAGCAGTTGGTTAACTTAAAACCGGAGCAAAGAAGCATCATAGACCTGGCTTATTTTAACGGATACACACAGGATGAAATTTCGAAAGAAATGGGCATACCGCTAGGTACCGTAAAAACAAGAATGAGAGCCGCTATTATTGAACTAAGAAAAATGTTACAATACAATTAATTGAACGCACAGGAAATTATATCATCAGGTACATTGGAGCTTTATTGTATGGGGCTCACTTCAGTTGCAGAAACAACAGAAGTAGCGAAATGGACTGTACAATACCCTGAAGTAGCTGCAGAAATTGAATCAATTCAAACTGGGTTGGAAGATTATGCAAAGGCGCATGCGGTAGAACCTGACGCATCTGTAAAACAAAAAATTTTCACTTCAATCAACAATCAAAAAGCAACACCGGTTGTAAATTTAAAAGCAAGAGATAATGTGCCTGCAAAAGTTCATTCAATTTCGCCGGTTTGGAAATATGCCGCTGCGGCAAGTATTGTTTTACTGGTTGGAAGTATTGGATTAAATATAGCTTTAAATAATAAATATCAAACTACAAATACAGTATTGGCATCAACACAATCGGAATTGCAACAGCAAAAAGAACTGGCTGCAAATATGAACAATGATATGGGCGTAATGACCAACAAAAACGCCATGCCTGTTTCACTAGCCGGTATGCCCGATGTGCCCGATGCTGCTGCAAGAATTTACTGGATGCAGAACACCAAGGAAGTTTACATTGATCCATCTAACCTGCCGAAAGCGCCGGCAGGCAAGCAATACCAGTTTTGGGCTATTGTTGATGGTAAGCCTGTAAGCGGCGGTATGATAACTACCGAAATAAATGGCAGAAAAGTGCATGTGCAAAAAATGAAAAGCTTTGGCAGTGCACAGGCTTTTGCAGTGTCGCTTGAAGATGCCGGTCCCGAAAAACCTGCGCCATCAAAAGTAATGGTTATGGGTAAAATATAATCTCCTTAAATTTTATTAATTTTTTTTATTCAGGCTGTTATAAACAGCCTGATTTTTTTTGCGATAAATAAAAAATAAAATCAAAACCAACGCATTTCATCTGCCGTACATAAAGTATAAATAATTTTAAAAAATAAAATTCAAGATTATGAAACTTATCAAAAAATTCTTCCTTGTTGCAACAGCAGTATTGTTTGTTAATGCAGGTTTTGCACAAACCGAAAAAACAGTAATGGTAGGTGGCGCAGCCATGTATCCATCTAAAAATATTGTTGAAAATGCAGTTAACAGTAAAGATCATACAACTTTGGTTGCTGCTGTAAAAGCCGCAGGCCTGGTAGAAACTTTACAAAGCGCAGGTCCGTTTACAGTTTTTGCGCCAACCAATAATGCTTTTGGAATGTTACCCGCTGGTACCGTTGATAATTTATTAAAGCCTGAAAGTAAAGCAGCTTTAACAACGGTGTTAACTTATCATGTTGTTGCAGGTAAATACAATGCAACAGACATTGCTAAATTAATTAAAGATGGTAATGGCAAAGCCGAAATAAAAACGGTATCTGGTAAAAGTTTATGGGTTTATATGGAAGGTAAAAAAGTAGCCATTAAAGATGAAAACGGCGGAGTGGCTTATGTTACCATAAAAGATGTTAACCAGAGTAATGGAGTAATACATGTAATTGATCATGTACTGTTGCCTAAAATGTAATACCATCTTAATTTGTGAAGTAGTCCGCAGGACTAAGAGAAAATTTTAGAAGGTATTATACCGATAGAAAAGGGTTTGCACTCTTAGTATATCACATCGGTATAAGTGTTAGTTTTAAGAGTTATAATGAATGATGGCCCGGCTGTATTTACAGTCGGGCTATTTATTTTAAGCAACTGCTATTTTGCCAATAAAGAATAAATGGCACTATCAATAAATGCTCCTTTAAAAAAATAGTCTTCCTTAAAATAAGCTTCTCTTATAAAACCTGTTTTTTCAAGTACCGCACCGGAAGCGGTATTGCCGGGGTTTATATGTGCTTCAATACTGTGCAGTTTCATTTTGTTAAATCCATAATCAGTAACAGCCAGCAGGGCTTCTTTCATTATTCCTTTGTTCCAAAAATGAGGCTGCAGCATATAACCTATCTCTGAGCGGTAATGTTGATTAATAATTCGCCAGAAACCAATATTGCCAATAAGCGTATCGGGTTTTTCCTGCAAAGTAATGGCCCACATAATGGCTTCATTCTTATCAATATTTTCATTTACCAGTTTAATAAATGCATGTGCTTCATCCTGCGATTTAGGTTTTTCACGGTCAATATATTTCATCACGGCTTCGTCGGACCTCATCAAAAATATTTCTGTTGCATCTGCATCTGTCAATCTCCTAAGCAAAAGTCTTTCTGTTTTTATTTCAGGAAAAGGGGAAAAGTCAAGTTCAAGCATTTGATAAAAATTTATTTGTAATTTAAATCTTTTTTGAAATCACCGGCACAAAAAATCCCATCCGTTTTTAAGGATGGGATTGAATATAATTAAGAGGCTGAATTAAGCAACTGCTTTATTAACCAGCTCTGCAGCTTCGCTTAGCTGAATAGCACTTTGTACTTTCAGTCCGCTTTCGTCAATTAATTTTTTTGCAATATCGGCATTGGTGCCTTGTAACCTTACAATGATTGGTATGCTGATATTACCTATTGATTGGTAGGCATCAATAACACCCTGCGCAACTCTATCGCAACGAACAATACCGCCAAAAATATTGATCAGTATTGCTTTTACCTTAGGGTCTTTTAAAATTATGCGAAAACCAGCTTCAACCGTTTGTGCATTGGCTGTACCGCCAACATCTAAAAAGTTTGCAGGTTCGCCGCCACTTAATTTTATCATATCCATAGTTGCCATGGCAAGTCCGGCGCCATTAACCATGCAGCCCACATTACCATCTAATTTTACAAAATTTAAATTATACTGTCCGGCTTCTACTTCGGTTGGGTCTTCTTCGCTCAGGTCTCTCAGCACCGCAATATCCGGGTGGCGCATCAAAGCATTGTCATCAATATTCATCTTACAGTCAACCGCAATTATTTTATCATCGCTGGTTTTAAACAACGGGTTTATTTCCAGCATACCGCAATCAGAACTTACATACGCTTTGTACAAATCGCCCACAAATTTTACACAATTTTTAAAAGCAACACCACTAAGTCCTAAATTAAAAGCAATCTTTCTTGCCTGAAAAGCCTCCAGGTTTCCACCAGGATAAACCCATTCTTTAAATATTTTTTCTGGCGTATCGTGGGCCACATCTTCAATGTTCATTCCGCCTTCGGTACTGTACATAATTACATTCTGACCGGTTGAGCGGTCTAACAAAATAGAAAGATAAAATTCTTTTACAGGACTGGCACCATCATAATAAACATCCTGTGCAACCAGAATTTTGCTTACTAATTTACCAGCCTCGCCGGTTTGTATGGTTACCAATGTTCCCCCTAATATATTTTTTGCAATCTGTAAAACTTCTTCTGCATTTTTAGCAACAGCTACACCACGTTGCTCGCTGCCTGCAATTTTTCCTTTGCCACGGCCACCGGCATGTATTTGTGCTTTTATAACTGCAAACTTGCTTCCATACTGGGTATGTATTTGCTTGTATGCCTGCTCAGCCTCGCCGGGTGTGCTGCAGGGGATGCCTTCCTGTACGGGAACATTGTATTTTTTTAAAAGTTCTTTTGCCTGATATTCGTGAAGATTCATAAAAGAAAAATTTTTGCGAAGATAGGAAAGTGTCTTGAGTTTTGTCCCGATAGCCATCGGGAGAGTTTTTGGGTACCGGGCATTGCATTTTTAATCAGCTTCATTGGCAGTTTATACTGAGCAAAGCCGAAGGACAATCTTGTACATTATCGCTTTATTGAGCGTTCGGCGAAGTTGAAATGTTATCAAAGCAACCTCATCCTCAACCTTAACCTCAGCCTCAATCTTAACTTCAAAACTCTAAACTTTCCTTTAACAATATCTTACCTTACCTTTGGCCATTAAAACATACTTGATATATGATGGTAAAAATTGACGAAGCTGTAAATTTTATTAAAAGCCTATACAGCCAAAAACCGGCTGTGGGTATTGTGTTGGGTAGCGGCCTTGGCAGTTTTACAAACGAAATAAAAATAGAAAAAGAAATTCCGTACGGCGATATTCCGCATTTTCCTACAAGCACGGTTGAGGGCCATAGCGGCAAATTAATTTTTGGAGAATTGGGCGGCAAAAAAGTGGTTGCCATGGCAGGTCGTTTTCATTTGTACGAAGGCTACACATCTGAGCAAACAGTTTTTCCAATTAGAGTTATGAAATTTTTGGGTATTGATACATTACTTTTGAGCAATGCTGCCGGTGGCGTTAATCCTGCTTTTAAGGTAGGCGATCTGATGATCATAACCGATCATATCAGTCAGCTTGCACCCAACCCGTTGATTGGTAAAAATTATAAAGAGCTGGGCCCCAGGTTTCCGGATATGAGTGAGCCTTACAAAAAGCACCTGATAAAAAAAGTAAAAGATATTGCTGCACAAAAAAATATTAAAGTGCGTGAAGGAGTTTACGTTGCCGTTACCGGCCCTACTTTTGAAACCCGTGCAGAGTATAAAATGATTCTTACCCTTGGTGGCGATGCAGTAGGCATGAGTACTGTGCAGGAAGTGATTACAGCCGTACACATGGGCCTTCCTGTATTTGCCATGAGTGTAATTACCGATGTTGGTATAAGAGAAGAAGAAAACGTGATAACACACGAAGAAGTTTTGCAGGCAGCTAAAGATGCTGAACCTAATTTTAAGGCATTATTTTGCGAACTGATTGCACAACTATAAGTACCATTGATGAAGCAGATTATTGTACTCATAATACTGGCCTTTTGTTTTCAATTTGCACATGCACAGCAACCGGATATTTTTAACCAGATTGGTGGCAGGGTAAAAAGTATTGGCAGCGCTTCATCTGGCGGTAAAGACACGATTGGTTTTGAATCACGTAAAAAATACGAGCAAAAAGATTCAATCGGTATCAGCTACAAGTATCTCGATTCTATCCGCAATATCCCTTTCGATTCCACCATCAACGATTTTGATAAATATTTTTCGGTCCCATCATCTTACCTGTATCTTGGTAATAATGGGGCCGCAGCTTACTCTTTAATTTATAAACCCAATGCCAAACCCGGTTGGGATGCAGGTTTTCATGCATTTGATATTTACCGTTACACTTTGGAAGGAAGCAAATTTTACAAAACAAACAGACCTTTTACACAACTGAGTTATCAACTGGCATCGGGTAAAGAGCAGATGATAAAAGTGCTGCATACCCAAAGCCCACGGCCAAACTTTAGTTTTGGTTTTGATTACCGGTTGATAAGTGCCCCGGGTTTTTTTACCAATCAAAACTCAAACCATAAAAATTACCGCCTGTTCAGCAATTACCAGGGTAAAAGAAAAAGGTATGCTGCCTTTCTGATATTGGTGGGCAATACAATTAAAAACTCCGAAAATGGCGGGATACAATTTGATTCTTCATTGGCTGATCCAAACCTGAAACGACGATTTTCTGTTGATGTAAATCTTGGAAATGGAATCAATTCAGAATCTACTCCTTTTAATACAACTGTTAATGCCGGTAATGTTTATAAAGATTTTACAGTTTTTTTGCGCCAGACTTATGATATTGGCAAAAGAGATTCGGTTGCTATAAATGATTCTACTACAGAGTATCTGTTTTATCCAAAACTACGTGCCCAACATTCATTTACTTACAGCACGTACAATTATAATTTTATTGATTTGATAGATGCTTCTAGAATTAATGATGTAATAACTGCAGCAAAATCCGACTCTGCCTTTTTTAAAAAATATTATGATACTGTGGTTAAGGCGCAAGCCGGCACTTTATTAAATGTTAGAGAAAAATGGTCGGTAATGAGTAATGATTTTACATTGCTGCAGTTTCCCGATACAAAAAACTCAAGTCAGTTTATATCGGCCGGTGTAAAGTTTGAAAACATTAAAGGAGAACTGATTGGAGGCACCAAAAACTTTTACAACTTTATTGTGCATGGCGAATACCGCAATAAAACCCGCAACAAATTATGGGATGTTTTGGCCAAAGGCGAGTTTTACATTAATGGGTTAAATGCCGGCAATTACAGTGCTTATGCCACTATAGGCCGTCATTTAAATAATAAACTGGGCGATGTACGTTTGTTTTTTAAAAATGTAAACAGGTCGCCTTCATTTATTTTTGATAATGCATCCAGCTTTAATTTTAAAAATGCAGGGCTCAGCAAAAAAGAAAATATTATTTCATTTGGTGCCGATGTTAACAATAAATACTTCAGCCTAGGTTTTAAAAATCACATCATCACCAACCTGGCTTATTTTTCAGATTATTATCATACCGCACAAAGCAGCAAGGTTATTAACCTGCTGCAATTATATGCATTTAAAAAACTTAAGCTTACTAAAAGATGGAGTTTGTACAGCGATATAACTTTTCAGCAAACAGATGGCAGTGCACCGGTAAAAGTGCCCTTGCTTTTTACCCGCAACCGCCTTGCTTATGAAGGCAACTTCTTTAAAAATTTATTTGTAAGTGCCGGTTTGGAGTTGCGTTATTTTACACCGTTTGAGGCATATAATTATTCGCCGGTAATGGGCCAGTTTATGCCGCAGGATACTTTTAAATTAAAAAACCTGCCCGATGTAAGTGCATTCTTTCACTTTCGCATAAAATCCTTCACAGCATTTATACGTGCCGAAAATCTGAACACCGTAAGCTTTAAAAACGGTTTTGGCTTTACCAATAACAATTTTGCAGCAGCACATTATCCCACGCAGGGCTTTATGCTGCGCTTTGGTATTCAATGGGGGTTTGTAAACTAACAGGCAATTGACAATATGTAATGTGCAATAAACCCTCAAATAATTAATAATCATTAATATTACCGAATTGTTGTTAAAGTTATTGTCAATTGCAGATTGCCTATTGCTTATTTGCTTTTCTGTTGTAATTTTGTTTTGCAGATGAAAAAGATATATATCGGCATATTGGCAATTGTTTACATGGCTGTTTCTTCGGGAATAGCGATGGAGTTGCATTATTGCATGGGCGATAAGGCTGGCATTGAATTTTACGGATCAGAAAATGAAGCGTGTGGCAAATGCGGAATGACTGAAAAAGACAATGGTTGCTGCCACGATGAATTTAAGTTTTATAAAATACACGATTCTCATAAAACTGCATCAAACGATATTTCTTTTACAGCACCGCAGTTTGCTGTAGTTACTGAGTATAATATTTACAACTGGCAAATGCCGGTTAATAGTGCATTACAGGCAATAAACAACCACTCCCCACCTGGTTATACAAAGCCCGATGTTTGTATAATGAACTGCGTTTTCAGAATTTAGAATTGATATTGAATTTTTACACAGGCAACAGCGTTGCCGGTGCATAATGCTATATGCATAATTAATTTATTCAACATCAAAATATATTTACAATGAAAACATTATCATTATTTGCTGCAATTTTATTCAGCATATTTTCAATTAATACTTCAACAGCTCAAACAGCTAAATCCGAAACTATAAAAGTATGGGGTAACTGCGGCATGTGCAAAACCACCATTGAAAAAGCTGCAAAAAAGGGCGGTGCAAAAACGGCTGATTGGAATGAAGATAGTAAGGAGCTGAAAGTAACTTATGCAGTTTCTAAAACATCTTCAGCAAAAATTCAAGGAGCAATTGCAAAATCTGGTTACGATACACAGGATTTTACAGCCGTAAAATCTGCTTACGATAATTTACATGGTTGTTGCAAATACGACAGAAAAGCTGACGCAGGAACAAATGCAAAATGTTGTAGCAGTGAGAAGTGTGGAAGCGGTGCAGACTGTTGCGCTGGTGAAACCTGCTGCAAAGACAAAAGCTGCTGCAGTAAAAAAGACAACGCTGCTGCAAAATGCTGCTCTTCAGAAAAATGTGGTAAGGACGAAGCAGCCTGCAAGGATATGAAAGATTGCAAGGATAAAGCCTGTTGCAAATCCTAACTTTTAAAATTTTTTTAAATGAAAAATTTAATAGTAATAATACTTGTGCTGCTATCGGTCATGGCGAATGCTCAGGTAAAAGCAGTAACCATACAGGCCAGCGGGCTAACCTGCAGCATGTGTAGTAACTCCATTTTTAAGGCTTTGAAAACATTGGATTTTGTTGAAAAAGTAGAACCCAATATCAAGACATCTTCTTTCGATATTTTTTTTAAACCTACTGGCTATATTGATTTTGACAAGCTGAAGGCAAAGGTAGAAGATGCCGGTTTTTTTGTTGCCAATTTTACAGTAACCTATCATTTTGATGGCCTTGCCATTGCAAATGATAAACATGTAACTGTAGGTAAAAGCACTTTCCATTTTATAAATGTAAAGGATGCTGTTTTATCGGGTGATAAGAAAATACGCTTGCTTGATAAAGGCTTTGTTTCTGCAAAGGAATTTAAAAAAAACAGCAGCTTTACTAAGATGCCTTGTTACAAGACAGGATTTGAGCAGGGAAACAGGATTTTTCATGTAACTATTTAATTAACCCGCAGTGCAGATATTTAATCTGCACTGCTTTTATTATTTTATATGCAACGGTTTATTTTGTTGCTGCTTGCTTTTTGTTTTAAACAAGTAACGGCACAAGAGCTTTTTGTTTTTACCGAGCCTGCCAGTAATATGGCTGCAAAAAGTTTTGGTTTAAGGTTGAATAATTACCTGATGAATGAAACCGATACTAAAAAAACAAATTATCACCTGGTGCCGGAAATTATGTGGGGTGTTTCTAAACGCATCATGGTGCATGCAGAGGCTTTTTTAAGCAACCGTAATAATAGTTTTGTAGCGGAGGGCGGTTCGCTTTACGTAAAATATCGTTTTTACAGTAAGGATGAAGTGCACAGCCATTTTCGGATGGCGGCTTATGGCAGGTATAGTTTTAATAACAGCGATGTTCATCAACGGGCTATTGATTTAAACGGACATAATGCTGGTTATGAAGGTGGATTTGTTGCAACTAAACTTAAAAACAAAGTAGCAGTTTCTGCTTCAGCATCTTACCTGTATGCAACAGAAAATGGTAAAGAGAAATTTATTTACGGCAATAAAAACCGGCATGCAGCTAATTATACTTTATCCGTTGGTAAGTTGATGTTGCCAAAGGAATATACAAGCTATAAACAAACCAATATGAACCTGATGGTTGAATTGCTGGGGCAGGTTAATATGAATACCGGCTATTCTTTTTTAGATATAGCACCTTCAGTTCAATTTATATTTTTAAGCAGAATGAGGCTGGATGCAGCTTATCGCATACCGCTGGTAAAGGATTTAAGCCGAACTTCGCCAGGCGGTTATTTTTTAAGGCTTGAGTATAATATCTTTAATGCGTACTAACCATGAAGAAAATATTGCTTTTTATATTGTCATTATTTCAAAAAAAGAATTGCTGTAAATGAAAAAGTCATTTTTAATCATACTGATTTCATTGTCCTCAACCCTTGTACAGGCACAACTCAAGATTGGTGAAACTGTACCGGAAATTGTATTGATGGATCAATCAGACAGTCTTGTAAAACTTTCATCGTTTAATGGCAAAGTGGTACTGATAGATTTTTGGGCAAGCTGGTGTGGCCCCTGCAGGGCTGCCAATCCATACGTTCAAAAATTATACAAAAAATACAGAGCCAGTGGCTTTGAAGTTTTTGCTGTATCGCTGGATGTAAATAAACCACTCTGGTTAAAGGCAATTAAAAGAGACAAACTAAGCTACATACAGGTTATTGATAGCGATGGCTGGCTTTCTAAAGTAGCAGAAAAATATTATGTAGATGCGTTACCAACTAATTTTTTACTGGATAAAACCGGCAAAATTGTTGCAATAAACTTAGAAGGTAAGGAGCTGTTTGACAAAGTGAAAAGTCTGGTACAGGTTCTGTAAATGAATTACAAAACAACTACCAACAAATTTTTTACCACATCTTTACTCAGTAATTTTTTTTCTTTGTTGTTTATTTTTACCTGGAAGGATTTATCAAACTCTTCAATGGCTTCAATTAACAATTCATCGCCCAGCTTAATATTGCTTTTGGTGAGGTATTGTAAAAAAGGATTAGAATGTTCTGCCACTCCCGTAAATTTTACCTTTTCACCTTTGTTACACTCATTCATTGGCTTGCTACTGGTTTTAATAAACCGCCCTTTTGCATCTGGTATAAGATCGCCATGCGGATCGGCTTTAGGGTAACCTAAATGCTTATCAAGCTGTTCAATCAACTCGTCACTTATCACATGCTCCAGTTGTTCTGCAATTTCATGCACTTCATCCCATTTAAAACCCAGGTTATTTACCAGCCACACTTCCCAAAGCCGGTGCTTACGAATGATGCTCAAGGCTATTTGCCTGCCCTGTTCCGAAAGCCTTACACCTCTTGACTTTTGGTAGCTGATCAGTTTTTTAACAGACATCTTTTTAATAAAATCTGTAACCGATGCAGCGTTAATGCCGAGGGTTTCGGCCAGGGCCGATGTGGTAACTATATCGCCATTTTTTTCCTGTAGTTTATAAATGGCTTTCAGGTAATTCTCTTCTGCTAATGAGGTCATGATCGAAATATTTAAACAAATGTGCAAAATAAATCTGAAATAATAATTTTAGGTCAGCCTAATTATATATTTTTGCCAAACAAATAAATTAATCTAAATTTAGTACACATACAATTATTGTTGCAATGAAGAATTTAATACTCGTTTTAAGTAGCTTTTTTTTGCTGAGTAGCGTTATTGCACAGCAAGGTAAAATATCCGGCACGATAAGCGGAAAAGGAAGTGCAATAGCAGCGGCAAGCATAACCATACAGCCTGTTAATACCACTGTAATATCTGATTCTACCGGGCATTTTCATTTTATCAATATCCCCTTAGGTAATTATACCATAGAAGTTACAGCGGTTAATTTCACAAAATATATAAGTAAGGCATCAGTTAAAGGGGGAGGATTGGTTTTAGATATTTCATTAACAGAAAGTAACAGCATGATGGATGAAGTGGTTATTTCGGGTACAATGAAGCCAATCAGCAAAATGAACTCACCTATTCCCGTAGAAGTATATTCACCCGCTTATTTTAAAAAGAACCCATCTCCCAATATTTTTGAAAGTCTGCAAATGGTAAATGGCATACAGCCGCAACTAAACTGTAATGTTTGTAATACCGGCGATATACATATCAACGGTATGGAGGGACCTTATACCATGATACTTATTGATGGAATGCCCATTGTAAGCAGTTTATCTACCGTGTATGGTTTGGCAGGCATTCCAAACAGCATGGTAAAGCGTATTGAAATTGTGAAGGGCCCGGCTTCTACATTGTATGGAAGTGAAGCTGTTGGGGGATTAATAAATATTATCACTAAAGATGCAGCAAGCTCAGATAAGATTCGTATGGATATTTCAACAACAAGTGTTGGTGAGTTTAATGCCGATGTTACAGCAAAATTTAAATTAAGTAACAACACCAGCTCTTTGTTTGGGGTTAACTATTTTAATTACCAGCAATTGAGGGATATTAACAGGGATAATTTTACAGATGTTACCCTGCAAAACCGTATTTCTGTTTTTAATAAATGGACCTTTAAGCAAAAGAATAATTTACAATCGTCATTGGCATTGCGTTATGTTAACGAAGATCGCTGGGGTGGTGAAATTCAATGGCAGCCTAAGTTCAGGGGCACAGATAGTGTTTACGGCGAAAGTATTAATACCAACCGCTTTGAAATGATAAGTACCATGGCTTTATCTAAAAATGTTACCGCAGATATTTCTTATAATTATCATTTGCAGGATAGTTATTATGGTCGCATAAAATATTACGCCAGTCAACAGGTGGCCTTTGCACAACTACGCTGGAACAAAACCTGGGGCAGGCATGATGTTTTAATGGGCATACCTTTCCGCTATACTTTTTATGACGATAATTCTCCGGCAACGGCTAACACAAATGGCGATAATAAACCGGCACATGCATTGCTCCCCGGAATTTTTGTACAGGATCAGTTTACGTTGAATGAAAAACTGATGACCCTGCTTGGCTTACGTTACGATTATAATAACGAGCATGGAAGCATTGTAACACCCAGGTTGAGTTTTAAATTTTCTCCTGATAAAAATAACACAGTAAGATTAAGTGGCGGCAATGGTTTCAGGGTAGTAAATCTTTTTACAGAAGATCATGCTGCATTAACAGGTGCCAGGGAAGTAGTGATTGCCTCGGCTTTAAAACCAGAGAAATCGTGGAATGCCAATTTAAATTATACAGGCTTTGCCACTCATGCAAAAGGGTATATTGGTATTGATGGCAGTATTTTTTATACCCGTTTCAGCAATAAAATTGTGGCCGATTTTATTACCGACCCCGCTAAAATTATTTATGATAACCTGCGTGGTTATGCCATCTCGAAAGGAATAACACTGAATACGGACTTTAGCTTTACCAATGGTTTAAAAATTATTGCAGGTGCTACCTGGATGGATGTTTTTGAAATGGATAAAGATGCAAACGGTGTTAAAACAAAAATTCCGCAATTGTTTGCACCCAAAATATCGGGCACATTTGCGGTAAGCTATACATTGCGAAAAGCTGCCCTGGCTGTTGATCTGACCGGAAAGGTTACCGGCCCCATGCATTTACCTGTGGTTGCTAATGATTTCAGGCCGGCAAAATCACCACTATACAGCATTGTTAATTTGCAGCTAACCAAAACATGGAAGAAAGGATTTGAATGTTATGGAGGCGTAAAAAATATTTTCAACTTTGTGCCTAAAAATCCATTGCTGCATCCTGATGATCCTTTTGACAGGCCGGGAGGAAAATATTTTGATAGCAATGGCCAAGCCAGGCCCGATACCAATCCACACGGTTATGTATTTGATCCTTCTTATAACTATGCACCAGTGCAGGGCGCAAAGGCTTTTATTGGCATACGCTGGTTTATAAAATAAATTATTTGGTACTGGCGATTCCAGTAATTAATAATTCCAGGTTTTTTTCTTTGCAATAAGTTTTGCATAATTTTTCCGCAGCATCCAATACCTGTTGTAATGTTTTTTGTGCCGGCCCCGCAAGTTTATAAGCTTTTGCCAGTGCATCTTTTTCGTTATTTTTTGCTGCGGACTTTTGTGGAGAAGTTTGCAACAGAGCTTCTTTAATCACTTCAACTTTTAAGCCATTGTCTTTTAAATTGCCCAACTCAGCAATCAGCCAGCTTAAGGCATAAAAACGATTTTGATCGAAGATTAAAAAATGTTTTTGCTTTGCGGCATCGGGCATAATATTGTAAGCTGATGTTGTAATTGCTTTGGTAAGATATTTTGATAAAAATTTAGGTATCGTATCTGTTGACTTACCCAACTGAATACAGCCACGCAAAGCCTGCGGATAAATGCTCAGCCAACGTATCATTCTCCTATATTCATGCACATCATTTTCAACATCGGTAAAATGAAAATTCTTTTCATTAATAAACTCCAGTATTTTGTTGATAGCACTGATATAAAACTGATGAATACTTTTTACATCTTCCTTTTCATCCTGCCAATCAGCCTCAGATAATTTTTTTCTTATTTTTTTTATGCGGATATTTTCTGCGCCAAGCCATTCCTTTTCTTTTAAAATCTCGTTAAGGCTTTGAATTTTCTCCCGGCTTTGGGCCAGCAGGTAATTGGTAATGGCTGCGGGTATTTTTTTATTGGCCACAAATTCTTTGGCAAACGCATCGTAATAATCTATCTGGCCAATGGCATCTTCCAGTAATTTAAAATGTTCTTTAAGTTTGCCAAATTTCTTTTTATTGTGAATACCTGCATACAGTTTTGCCAATCCTTCCAGCATGAAAAGCAGAGTACGGGCATTGTTCTGGTACAGCCAAAGCCCCGGATTTTTTTGTTTAGAAGATTTTATAAGAAGTTCTTCTAATTGTTTTAGATAATATTCAAATCTTAACTGACCGTTTTTCATGTTTATATTTTTTAAAATTCGCTTAGATAATTCCCCCTTTGGGGGTTAGGGGGCCTTCAAAGAATGCCACATTGCCACCAACCCATTCCTTATCCTTATTATAACGTGTGCCAATCATTTTCCCTTTGCTTAATCGTGCCAGGTTATGTACGCCAACTGGCCTATCCCAGCCTTTTTTCCAAAAATAAAATAAACGTATCTCTGCTTTTGCTGGCCCATCGGGCGTTACAATAACATCTGCATATTTTACTTTCTTTTGCAGTATCCAGTTTTCGGGGTCTTTTACGGCTTCAATATCTGCCATGGTAACATCAATAACAACACCCATGCCAGCAAATGAGAAAAGGGGTTTTAAAACATAATTTTCCAGATCGGCAGGCATTTGTTTTAACTCATTTAAAAAATAAGTTTGCGGTACATACGGGTTTTCAATAAACGGCAAAGTGAATTTGCTGATGCGGTAAAACCAGTTTGGGTGCGGTGTCCATTCTACATCATAAGCTTTGGTAAGGTCAACAATTTCGCCCAGCCCTTCCTGCTTTTGCAGGTCATCAAAAATTACCCGGTTGTAAATTCTTTTAACGGCAGTTTTAACGCCATCATTCATGTAAAAAAGTTTATCGCCTTCGGCAATTAATTTTGTAAGGCAAACCATTTTAATACCCAGCAACTGTTCGGTACAATAAAAATCAATTCTTGTTTTTTGTTGCTCCGGAAAAATTTCCAGCAGAATTACATTTTCCGGATTCAGATCTCCCACAATAATTTCTTTGAGCAATTGAGTATAGCTTTCTTTATTATATTGATTTAAATAAGCAGAAAAATTAGTTGGCAGTTCGGCATATTCGGCTGTTAATTCAGAATGAAAAGCCTGAAACGCAAACAGGGTAGGGAATCCCTGCATTTCAATCAGTTGTGGCTCCAACTCTCCTGCCTCATTTTCGCAGACACCAAAATCAAAAACTAAAAATTCAGTGTTACTGCTTTCGTTTGGCACTTTTACATTTTCCGGAATACCACGTTCTGTCATTGCCATAAACCTGGGATCAACAATCACATCAATAATATCATCGCAGGCATGCAACATTTTTGCTGTAAAATTTTTGGGAATAA
Source organism: Chitinophagaceae bacterium (assembly GCA_043756605.1). Lineage (GTDB taxonomy): Bacteria > Bacteroidota > Bacteroidia > Chitinophagales > Chitinophagaceae > Ferruginibacter. The sequence goes on along the minus strand of JAYURR010000205.1, from coordinate 9,568 downwards.
ATATGGGTGTTTCTGCATTGCGAAAATCGAGTGAACCTGGATGCAGGTTTTCCAACTTCGCCATGTAAGCATCATATTTTTGTTTTGTAAAATTGGCGTTGAATTTTTCCCTTAATTCTTTTATCATTTTAAATATGGCTTTTGGTTATTTTCTTGGTAAGAATAAAAATAACTATAAAAATTCATTTACAGACAACAACTGGTGATTAAGATAAAGGTAGAACACGGATGATAAGGATTGAACGGATTGTACTTCGACAGGCTCAGCACGAACTTTTTATTATTACTGGATTATAAACGGATAATTTTTCTGCGAAGCAGAAAAATTCACGGATACAATTGTTTTATTTGTGAAAATAAATTAAACTTCAACCAACTGCAGGTTTTCAACAGCATGTAATAAAAAATTGGGGAGTATATGTGTGTAGGTCCACATAATTTTTTCGGGATCTTTTAAATGGGTTATCATCGATTTCCATTTTTCTTCGCCATAATTTTCAATAACCGTTTTTTTCTTATCATCGGTTTGTAAATGCAGGCTCATACCAATGGCATCGGCTTCGGGGTGAAACTGTGTGCCAATCATATTTTCGTTAAATCTTATTGCCATTACAGCTCTTTCAAGCGGCACATGTGGTCTGTCTTTTTCAATAGCTAGAATAGAGGCGCCCATCTGGTGTAGTTTATTATGATTGGGCTCCGTAACCTGGTAATCACGACTATCAACGGTATAAAACGGATCTTTTAAACCTTCAAAAACCATTTCGTTAATGCCATCTAATAACAGGTGTGTAGGGAAAACGCCGAAGGCAGTACTTTTTCTTTTGCTTACTTTTCCAACATTGTAGTGGCGGCAAATTAATTGAAAAGAATGGCAGATAAAAAACACCTGCTTTTTTTGAGCATTAGCCTGGTTATTGTTCCAGCGCTCTATTTTATCTAACCAGGTAAAATAAACCTTTTCCCATTCGTTGCCTTCGGTGTCAAGCGGGCTGCCGGGGCCGCCGGTAGAAATGTAAATATCGTAACTGAGATCGGGAACCTGTTTTTGCAATCGTACTTCAAATTCATCCCAGTTTAAATCAATGTGGTTTACTTCGCCAAACTGGTTCAGTATTTCACGGATACAACGCATGCCCTGATTGGCATGGCCTTCATACATATCAAGGATAGCAATACGGATGGATTTTTTTTCGGTCCAGTTCATACGCAAACATAACAATTTTTTAAAGGAAGATGTTTCACTTTAACCATGCTATTTATTAACGTATTGTGGATTAAAAAGTTGCACAGAGCCATTTTTAATGTAATAAGATGATGTAGTTCTGAAAAAAATATGATGAATCTCATTTTAAAATAATTTCATTTTTACCAACTTGTGCTTTATAAAAAGCTTTTAAATGCAGACTGATAACCTGGAAATAAAACCGGGACAAATATTGTTTAACTATTGCAGAGAATGTAAGCCTGTGCCCGGCTCGGCAGCAGAACTGGAAGCATTTGAAAAAATACAAGCAAGTTTTGCAAACCAGTTTGAACTTTTTTTTCCGGATAATCTGGCTCCCAAAACCATTGTGGTAATACCCAGCCTGTCGCTCGATCAGGAAGTGCTTGCAAAAGTTGAAGGCGCTTTGTATTACGAAGAAAGATTACTTTGTTTACTGATGTTGCTGCGCATGCCCAGGGCCAAAGTAATTTATGTAAGCAGCACACCCATTGATCCGGTTATTATTGATTATTATTTGCACCTGTTGCCCGGTATAACTGGCTATCATGCCAGGGAACGGTTAACGCTGATAAGCTGTTACGATACAACAGCGATACCGCTTACCGAAAAAATTTTACAAAGACCCAGGTTGATTGATCGGATTAAAAATGCCATACCCGCAGGCAATGTTGCCCATATTGCCTGTTTTAATACTACTGCATTGGAAAGAACTTTATCGGTTCACCTGGGTATTCCAATTTACGGTTGCGATCCCTCTTTAATTTACCTGGGTACCAAAAGTGGCAGCCGCCGGGTATTTATGCAGGCCGCTGTACCCATACCGCCGGGTGCAGAAAATTTAACTTGTTACGAAGACATGGTACATGCCGTAGTTGCTTTAAAAGAAATGCATCCCGAAATTAAAAAAGCCGTAATTAAATTAAATGATGGTTTTTCCGGCGAAGGCAATGCCATTTTTAAATACCCTGAAAACCTTGCTGGTAAAGCAATGCACAACTGGATACATGATAACCTGCGTGATGCCATTAAGCCGGTTGCAAAAGATTTAAGTACAGCAATATTTTTAGAAAAGTTTGTTTTGATGGAAGGTATTGTGGAGGCATTTATTGAGGGTAATATAAAAACTTCGCCATCGGTGCAATGCAGAATAAACCCAAGGGGAGAAGTGGATATCATCTCTACACACGACCAGGTATTGAGAGGTGAAGATGGACAAATTTTTGTTGGTGCCCATTTTCCGGCAGATGAAGCTTACCGTACTTCAATTGCAGCCATGGCCAAATCTATTGCTGCCATTTTAAAAAACGAAGGCGTGTTGGGAAGGTTCAGCATTGATTTTATTTCGGTAAAAGAAAATGATTGCTGGAAACATTATGCCATTGAAATAAACCTGCGTAAGGGCGGCACCACCCATCCGTTTTTAATGCTGCAGTTTTTAACCAACGGTATTTACAATGAAACAACTGGCATTTTTGAAACAGCCAACGGACAGCAACTATATTATTACGCATCGGATAATGTGCAGCGCAATGCTTACAAAGGCCTTACCCCGCAGGATTTGATTGATATAGCCATGTTTCATGGATTACATTTTGATGGAGCAACACAAAAGGGAGTTATGTTTCACATGATAGGAGCTTTATCGCAATTTGGTAAAATGGGGATGGTTTGCATTGGCGCTTCGCCAGAAGAAGCATATTCTCTTTATACAAAAACCATACAGGTGCTGGATGTTGAGGCTGCTATGTAAAAGCCCGGCAGGTAATTGCCCGGCTTTAAAAAAGTATGCTTTTATTTTTGGTGAATGTTTAACGGATCAAAATCACTGTGCCCTTCATTTCTACCACACTTCCATTTGTATCAATACCTTTTATCATCCACACGTAAACACCCGATGCTGCCGGCTTGCCTTTTAGTTTTCCATCCCAGCCCTGCATCCATTCCCTCGTCTGGTACATCAATGCACCATATCTGTCAAACACACGGAAGTAATCTGTACTTCTGATACCAACCGGTACCGGAAAGAAAATATCATTACGGGCATCGCCATTGGGTGTAAAAGCATTGGGCAAATAATAGGTTGGCCCTTCATAAGCTTTTATAAAAATGGTATCATCATCGGTACAGCCAATTGCATCGGTTATGTGTACATAAAAATATGTATCGCCACGCAGTATTGCCAATGGGTTTGCAATAAACGGATTGTTTAACGGAGTTATGGGGCTCCACACAAAATCAACCGCATTGCGGCCGGTTGCCATCAGTTGATGCTCACGGTTTATAATGGCGTTGGTATCGTTACCGGCAAATGCTACAAGTTCTGGCTGCATAAATACGATCACACTATCGGTTTCAGAAAAATTGCAACCGTAATTATCGGTAACAGTTAAAGTAAATTGCCGGGTGGTATCAAGCCTTACGCCGGTAACAGCAGTGTTGGGACTTGTAAGAGAATCTGGCGGGCTCCAGGCAAAATTTACAGTGCCCGATAAATTGCTGGCACTGCCAAGCAGCGTTGCGTTTGTTTTGTAACAAACGGTGGTATCCTTGCCGGCATTGGCTATGGGCTTGTGTTTTACGTTTATAGTGATGGAATCTTTTCTGCTGCAAACACCCCATTTGGCGGTTAGATAATATTTTGTGGTATCGTTTGGTTTTGCAATGGGCGTTTTTACAGTATCAAAATTTAAAGTAGCCTTAGGTGTCCATTTAAAAGTATCGGTTAAGGCATTTGTTTGAGGAATTAATGTAATGCTGCTGCCAAAGCAGATGGAGCTGTCGGGGCCAAGTTCAAGGCGCATGGTATCGTTTAAAGCGATGGTTGCAGTTGCTGGTGATACACAACCATTGGCATCTCTTATTCTGATGTTATTATAATTTCCGATTGGTAAATTTAAAAACTGGTTTGAAGTTTGGTAGTTAACGCCGTTATTAATTGAATATTCATAACCCGGTGTTCCGCCACCGCCGGTAATATCAATACTACCATCATTATTTGGGCATGTTGCTGATGCTGTGATGGCCGATGCCGTAAGTTGAGTTGGTTCAGTTATGATAATCGCTGTATCTTTTACACAACCGTTAATGTCTCTTACTTTAAAATTATAAGTACCAGCAGCCAAACCTGTAAATGTATTGGTTGTTACATATGTAACGCCTCCATTGATTGAATATTCATAAGGGCCGGTTGTACCAATTGGGTTAAAAACAACCTGTCCTGTACTTAACCCTTTGCATAATGGGTTTGTAGTATCTGCGTTTGCAAAAAATGGTGCAATGCGGTTTATCTCCACGGTATCTTCTATAAAATAAAATGTTGCAGGGTTATCGTTACAAACTTTGTAAACCCCTCTTACTACATATTGATTAATTCCCGCAGGCGGACAAACGTTCCCAAAATCAACATCATAAAAACCATTGTTCAGTGTACCCAATGTTCCAGTACCAACTACCGTTCCGTTTAAAACCAGTTCTACATGGTCTAATAATGAACTGGCTCCATCAGGCTTGAATTGCCAGGCTTCATTGCTTATTGGATTTGAAAACAAATTTCTTCCGGGTGCTGCAATCCAACTGGATAAATTACTGTTTTGTAATCCGATTATTGGATCTGAGTTTAATGCTGAACAAAATGGTTTATTCTCCACATAAACTTCAATGATATTTGTAGCTTCATACAAAACTATTTGAAAAGTAGCGGAGTCAGACTGGCAACCGTAAAGTGGTATCTTATTAAAACTTGCTATAAATTTTCTGCAAGGGCTTACACCTTCTACTCTTGATTCTATCTTAGGAATGCCGGAAGGATTATCGTCAGGCAATATATCATGATACAACCCTAAAATTGCTGGCCTGGGATAATTGATACCAGAAGGAGCAGGGCAAGCACCTGGATTTTGACTTCCGGTGCCACCAAAGGGGATTTGATTATTAATTACATAATTATTTCCGTTCAATGCATCATTCGGGTTAAAAGAAATTACTCCATTTGTTCCGATAATTCCAGCACTATAAGTTGTGCCATAAAAACAAAAACTAAATTGAAAATTAGAAGAGGCAAAAAATTTATCATCCTGATTTGTTGTACATGGATGCGTTAAATAAGGCGCAAATGTAACATAAGGATTTGGCAAATAAGGTATGCTTGTAACTGTATATATTTCTGTACTCCTGATTTCCGGAATTTGGGCAGTAAATGGAGTACAAAGCGTATTACAAGGCAAGTTTATGTCAGCACCTGCAAATGCGCCAAAACAAGTTTGAGCTTTGCTGGTTATTGAGAGGAAAAGAAAAAACGTTAAACAAAAGATTGGCAAAAATTTCTTCATTGCAGTTAAATTGGCGGTTTTGTGCTCTCAAGATAATTAAAATCTTTCAAACGCTGTCTGCATCTGCAATGAGGTTACTTACATATATCAAAATTTCCACCGCACAAAAGCCTCCATGGCTGCATACTGCGTTAACCCAAGCTGGGCATACAGTTTAGCGGTGCTGGCATTTCGTTCTTCGGCACGTTGCCAAAATTCACGATCATCGCTTCCCTGAAAAGGCACACTGTCTTTTTGCGACTGGTGTATAAAAATACCGTGGCGTTTTTTAACTACCTGGTCCGGACTCATGGGAATGGCCATTTCAATTTCGGTAATATCCCACTCCTGCCACGCACCTTTGTAAAGCCACAGCCAGCAATCATTTATCCAGTTTGTTTCTTGTTTCTGGTTTGTTGTTTGTTGTTTCTCGTTCAGGGCTTTCAATCTTTGCAAGGCTTCTATCACCACATCAAAACAAACTTTGTGTGTGCCATGCGGATCGGCAAAATCGCCGGCGCAATAAATTTGTTGCGGCTTTAATTTATTCAACAAATTAACAGTTTGCTCCACATCGGCTTCTCCCATCGGATTTTTTTCAATAGTGCCGGTTTCGTAAAAAGGCAGGTTCATAAAATGTATCTGCTCATCTGTTAGCCCAACATATTTACAGGTTGCTTTGGCTTCGCATCTTCTTATTAATCCTTTTATTGCACGTATTGTATCAGTATCTTTTTCGCTCGTTTTTTTAATCTTTAAAAAAGCGGTGGCTTCATCTAAAATATTTTTGCTTTTGGTTTCATCAATATCAAACATGCTTTCAAAGCCAACTGTAAAATCAATAAATCGGGTAACAAATTCATCGGTTACTGCAATGTTGCCGCTGGTTTGGTAAGCCACGTGTACATCATGCCCCTGATCGTGCAGGCGCATAAAAGTGCCGCCCATGCTGATTATATCGTCATCGGGATGCGGAGAAAATAGCACCACTTTTTTAGGAAATGGTTCATTTCGTTCCGGATGATTGGTGCGGTATTCAGACACCTTTCCTCCGGGCCAGCCTGTAATACTGTCTCTTAATAAATAATAAACCTGCAGGTTAATTTCGTAGGCATCGCCTTTCTCCACCAGCAAATCGTTAAGGCCGTTATCATTATAATCGGTGTTGGTTAAACTTAAAACCGGCTTGTTTAATTTTAAAGCCAGGTTTACTACAGCACGTTTCATCATGCTGCTGGTCCACTCACATTCGCCGGTAAGCCACGGACTTTTAAAACGTGTTAATTCACTTGCGCAGGTTTCATCAATTACAAAAGTGCAGTCATCATGGTTTTGCAAAAGCGATGCCGGTATATCTTCTGTATCATCTTCTTCAAGTGCTTTTTTTACAACCAGCGCTTTTGTTTGGCCCCAGGCCATTAAAATTATTTTTTTACTTTTTAAGATGGTGTTAATGCCCATGGTTATTGCCATGCGTGGCACCTGCGTCATATTGCCAAACTCATAAGCGTTGGCAATGCGGGTGCTGTTATCTAAACTTATCAGTCTTGTTTTTGAGTTGATGCTGCTGCCCGGTTCGTTAAAACCGATGTGACCGTTTACACCAATGCCCAGAATTTGTAAATCCAACCCACCTGCATCTTCAATCTGTTTTTCGTAACTGATGCAATGCTCTTTCACTTTGTCCTTGGGTATCATGCCATCGGGCAGGTGATAATTGTTTGGTTCAATATCAGTTTGCTCAAATAAATTTTTGCGCATAAAATAATGATAGCTCTGCAGCGCATCTTTATCCATGGGGTAGTACTGATCTAAATTAAAAGTGATCACATTCTTAAAACTCAATCCCTCTTCTTTATGCATACGCACCAACTCGGCATACAATGTTTTGGGCGATGAGCCTGTTGCCAGACCAATAACAGGTTTTTTACCTGCAGCTTCTTTTTCTTTTATAAGATTTGCAATCTGCTCAGCAACAAATGCAGAGCCGGTTTTGGAATCCGGAAAAATTTTAACCGGTATTTTTTCGAGAGAATCGGTGAGGTCAATTTTAGTCATAATTGTATTTAGCGGTTACTATAAAAATACGTTTTTATTTTTTTGTACCAAGCCTGGGAATATAAATTTGGCTTCAGTGGCGTCGCACTCTTGTACTGAAAATCTTTACTGGGCTTTTATCGCCGCGTAGATTGGTTGAACGGGGATTTGGGTGGATGGGTTGGATTAAAAGGATTCTTCTTTAAATCTCTCTAATTTTTTTAATCCACCCAAATCCCCGTTCATACAAATGCCTATTGCACTTCAATCTCATCAACAAATAACCACGCAGGGTTGCCTGCACCGGGTTTACCTGCGGGGATGGTGCCGTAGTTTTTTACAAATACCCTTACATACCTGCATGTTTTTGGTGCAGGTAAATTTATGTTTTGTACATTATTTTCATCCTTTACAATATGCGTTACAGATTCAATGGGTGCATGCCTTGTAATGATGGTAGTATCAATAAATGGAATAAATGAAATTTCAATCTGGCTGGGTAAATATATCCAGCTACCATTTTGGTTTAAAGTGTGTACAATAATTTTTGAAACCTCCATCTCTTTTCCCAGATCAATTGTTGCCTCCAAATCGGTTCCGTTAAAACCTAAAAACTCAGATGATTTTGCCATGCCTTTTTCATTTTGCACGCAGTTAACTAAAGTGAAAGCGCCATCGCCGGGATATTTTTTATCTGCTTCGGTAACAATAGTTATTTTTTTGCCGGTGGCTTTGTTGAAATGGAAACTTTGATTGATCCTGGTTAACTCTTTATATCTTACATATTTAGATGAGGGACTGAATACAACTGTATCCACAATATCTTTAGTCGAAGTAAGCCAGGCTATGTAGGATTGTGATTCTACAATTTTTATGGGTTGTGGATATAATTGTTTTAAGGAACTTGTTCCCCATGCGTAACTTATCTCTGTATCTTTCGCTGTTGTCTCTAACTTCCATAATACGCCATTGTGATCTTCGGTCGGTAAGATGGTCGCCTTCAGATCATAATACGCCTTGCTATAATTAATCTTCTGCTTATCCAATCTTTCAAAAATAGTTGGCAATCTTCTTTCAAAATCTTTCCAGTCACGTTTTTCTTTTGGGCTCCATAAAACCTCACTCAGTGCAGTTATGCGTGGGAATAACTGGTATTCTACTTTACGGGTGTTGTTCATGTATTCTGTCCACATATTAGCCTGCGCACCCAATACATATTTTCCCTCTTCGGCATTCAGCTCTTTAGGAATTGGTTCATACGCATATACATTTTCAATTGGGTTATAACCACCAAAGGTAACACTGTCTTCATTCTTGCTCTGTGTATGATCAAAATAAACAGGGTTGCCGGGCGTCATAATTACCTGGTGTTTTTGTTTGGCAGCTTCAATCCCACCTTTTTCTCCACGCCAGCTCATTACTACCGCATTTGGTGCAAGCCCGCCTTCCAGGATTTCATCCCAGCCAATTAATGTTTTGCCTTTGCTGTTGAGATATTTTTCAATGCGCTGTACAAAATAACTCTGCAGCTCATGTTCATCTTTTAATTGGAGATCTTTCATTCTTTTCTGGCAGGCAGGACATTGTTTCCAATGTGTCTTCGGGCACTCATCGCCACCAATGTGTACATACTTCGACGGGAATAAAGCAATCACTTCATCCAATACATTTTCTAAAAAAGTAAAGGTTGTGTCCTTGCCTGCACAAAACACATCATCAAACACACCCCATGTTTCCTGTACAAATTTTACACGTCCTTTTTGTGCTTCCTGCACCGTTTTCATCGAAACCATGTTTATAGGAATTGATGTTGTTCTGTTAGGAAAACAACTCAGCCATGGGTAAGCAGCAATAGCAGCACTGCTGTGACCGGGCATTTCAATTTCCGGTACTACTTCTATAAAACGGCTTTTGGCATACTCTACTACTTCTTTAATTTCTTCCTGTGTGTAATAACCTTCGTGCGGTTTGTTATCATTGCCCTTGCCGGGATAAC
>JAYURR010000204.1:0-27528 GCA_043756605.1 Chitinophagaceae bacterium | reverse complement strand
GATATTATTTTGGAAAAATTTCGGTTAGCAATACCAATGCCGATAAGGTAGTAATAAGCGGCTTTAATTTATTGCTGAGCACCGACGGCGGAAAAACTTTTACTGAAACAGATAACGATGCCACACATGCCGACTGGCATGGCTGCTGGATGAACCCCAACAAAGACAGTCATTGGGTTGCCGCAAACGACGGGGGCTGCAACGTTACATACGATAATGGTGAGCATTGGTTTAAAGCCAACACGCCTTCGGTTGGGCAGTTTTATAAAATTGCGGTTGATGATGCAAAGCCCTATAATATTTACGGCGGCATACAGGATAACGGCACCTGGTTTGGCCCATCAACCACAAAAGATATTGACCAGTGGGACTACGAAGGCATTTACCCCTGGAAGCAGATTGGCGGTGGCGATGGTATGCAGGTGCAGGTAGATACCAGAGATAATAAAACGGCTTACACAGGATCGCAGTTTGGTTTTTATGGCAGAAGAAGTACCGAAGGGGGAAAGCGGCTTTTCATTTATCCCCGGCCCGATCTGGGCGAAGCAAAATATCGTTTTAACTGGCAAACGCCCATCTGGCTTAGCAAACACAACCAGGATGTTTTTTATTATGCCACCAATCGTTTTCACCGCAGTTTGCAAAAAGGCGAAAACCTGGAGCCATTGAGTGCCGACCTTACCAACGGCGGCACAGCAGGCGATGTGCCATTTGGTACCAGCACCACATTGGCAGAATCGTTATTGAAATTTGGTTTGATTTATGTTGGTACCGATGATGGCAATATTCATCTTAGTAAAGATGCCGGTTATACCTGGACAAAAATAAGTACCACCTTACCAAAACCTGTGCAGGGTTTGTATGTAAGCCGTGTGGCGCCATCTGCTTTTAAAGAAGGAAGGATTTACGTTTCTTTAAATGGCTACCGCAATGATCATTTTGGAGCTTACTTATTTGTGAGTGAAGATTATGGAACCACCTGGATGCAATTGGGAAATGACCTGCCAATGGAGCCCATCAACGTAGTTGCCGAAGACCCTAAAAAAGAAAATATTATTTATGTGGGTACCGATAATGGTTTGTATGCATCCTTTAACATGGGCAAAACTTTTATGATACTGGATAATAGTTTGCCCCGTGTGCCGGTGCATGATATGGTGATTCAGCAGCGTGAAGGCGAACTTGTTGTGGGTACACATGGCCGCAGCATTTACATTACTAAATTAAAAGAGCTTTATAAATTGTATGATAAAATGGTAGGAGAGAAGAAATAATAATGATTGCTGATACATAAGCCCAGCCTGTTTATTTAGTAGCTTGGTACAATAAAATTTTTCTCAGCTTCGCTGCGAAGGATGTTTGCCCACAAAGCCACAAAGATCACTAAGTTTTAAAATGCTCCGCATTTTACTTTGGTGGCTTAGTGCCTCAATGGGCAATCTTTTTTTGCAACCAACGTAATCAATTTATTTTTACTTTCCTTCCAGCTCCTTTAGTTTGTTTTTTGCTTCCTGGTAACCGGGATATGATTCTAACGTTTTTTTGTAAAATTTAATAGCATCTTCTTTACGGTTAAGTGCCAGGTAAATATTACCTGTGGTAAACATTACAAAGTCTTTATCAGGAAATTCGGCTACATTATTTTCTGCTATTATTCTGGCATCCTCATATCTTTTTAAATTCAGTAATTGTTCAGCAATAAAATTCATTGATATCCAGTCAACATAATAATGTCCCGAATCTGTTTTCATCTTTTTATATGCTTCCACAGCTTTTGCGGCACCCAATTGCCCAATAAGTGTTTCCATTTTTTTATGCAACGGCTGTTTAAGTTCAACAGTTTTGTTGTTTAATACTTTTACCAGATTTTTGGTTATGCCAAAAAAATCGGTTGGTGAGCTGTTGCATAAAATAATAGTGAAGCTGTTTGTAGCAGGCATGCGTAGCATAAAAGAGATAAATCCCTCCGTCATGCCCAGGTGGAAATTGGCCGTTACACTATCTGTGGGCGTATATTTAAAATTTTGATTAAACCAGCCATAGCCGTACCTCGCAGGCCGCTTGCCAGGTGTAAGCATTTCATCTGTAAGCTGTTTATTTAATAAAGTATTGTTTGTTATGGCCAGGTGAAATTTAAAAAGATCTTCTACGGTTGAATACAAATCACCTGTGCCCATGGTGTTGGATTGATCCCGAAAATCGGCACTGGTAAAACCTCCAAAACTATAATCATATCCGGTTGCTCTGTTTGTTACAACCTGCAGGTGTTGGTACGATCCTGAATTTTTCATCTTTAGTTTATCAAAAATATCTTCCTTCATTAACGCAGCATACGATTTACCCGTAACGCTCTCCATAATATAGCCCAATGTAAAATAACCCCAACTGCTGTAAGCATAGCGGGTGCCGGGTTCAAATACCAGCGCAGAGTCCATAAATACTTTTACATAATCTTCCCGGCTAAAATTTTGCCTGCTTAGCCTGGGGAAAAAATCTTTAATAATATCGTAATTAGCCATGCCCGACGTGTGGCTCAGCAATTGTTTTATAGTTATGCCGGCAGCGGGTTTGTTTTTAAATTCGGGTAAATAATCTGCAATGGTTTTATTCAAATCTATCAAACCCTTTTGCACCTGTATCAGCATCAGCGTGGCTGTTAATGGTTTAGATACTGAGCCAATCATAAATTTAGTATCCGTCCGGTTGGGGATATTCCATTCCCGGTTTGCCAGGCCAAATGCATCTTTATAAATAATTTTTCCGTTTTCTGCAACCAGCACCGCACCATCAAACATGTTGTAATTATGGTAAGCCTGCATCATGGCAGATAGCTTTGCCTTTTTGTTTTGTGCAGATAAAACAATGCCTGAAAAAAGACAAAGCGTTAATATAGCCAGCTTTTTTATAAACATGGTGCATTTAATTTGGTGATGTAAACATTTGGGCACATAATTAACCAGGCATAAATATAAAAAATAATTCTTCCTGTATTTCCGTTTTCCTTCTACATTTGTACCTGCATTTTAAAAAATGAATACAACTTCATTAATATTTTATCATAATCCTGGTAAAGGTTTAATTTTTTTCTGTGTCAAAACAAGTTAACAAAGTTACTGCGGCCGGCCTGCTGGTTGCATTGGGTATAATTTACGGCGATATTGGTACCTCTCCATTATACGTTTTTGATGAAATTATTCATGGCAAGGTTATTACCGAGTTGTTGGTAGTAGGTTCTTTAAGCTGCATTATCTGGACGCTCACCCTGCAAACCACTATTAAATATGTTATAATCACTTTGCAAGCCGACAACCGTGGTGAGGGCGGTATTTTTTCTTTATACACATTGGTAAGGCGCCGCCGAAAATGGCTTGTATTACCCGCTATGATTGGTGGTGCGGCCCTGCTGGCCGATGGTATGATTACCCCCCCAATTTCAGTAAGCTCTGCCATAGAGGGTTTAAAAATTACCAGTTTTTTTGATTGGTTTTTGCCACATGATAAAATAAATGCTATTACAGATTTAGTAAAACGCCAGGAATTTATTGAGGAGGCTACAACCAGGATTATAATCATTATTGTAATAGCTATTTTGGCATTGCTGTTTTTTCTTCAGCAGTTTGGTACACTTAGTATTGGTAAATTATTTGGCCCCATTATGCTGGCATGGTTCAGCATGCTGGCAGTTTTGGGCATATCTCATATTACGGATAACCTCAGTGTTTTTAAAGCACTCAACCCATACGAAGCCATTAAATTTTTAAAAGAATATCCTGGCGGTTTCTGGTTGCTGGGTGCGGTATTTCTTTGTACTACCGGTGCCGAGGCACTTTATAGCGATTTGGGCCATTGTGGCCGCGGTAACATACGCAGGTCGTGGATATTTGTAAAATCATGTTTGCTTATAACTTATGTTGGCCAGGCTGCGTGGTTGCTGCAAAACCAAAATGGTAAAATTTTTCACGGTAAAACTTTTTATGCCGTAATGCCCGATTGGTTTTTAATACCCGGTATTGTAATTGCTACCGCCGCTGCCATTATTGCCAGCCAGGCTTTAATAAGCGGCTCGTTTACTTTAATAAGCGAAGCCATACGCCTTAACTTGTGGCCCAAAATGAAAATTAATTACCCTACCGAAGCCAAGGGCCAGTTATTTGTGCCGGGCATAAATCTGCTGCTGTTTGTGGGCTGTGTAGGCATTGTATTATATTTCCAAACCTCCAGTGCCATGGGTGCTGCTTATGGTTTGGCCATTACTTTGTGTATGCTGGCTACAACTATACTGGTAGCAAATTTTATGGTGCTGCACCGGGTAAAGCCTTTTCTTATCTATCTTTTTCTGGCTGTTTTTTTAACTATTGAGATAAGTTTTTTAATTGCCAATCTCGATAAATTTCCGCACGGCGGATATGTAACCCTGGTTGTGGGTGGTGCTTTGTTTGCCGTAATGTACATCTGGTACCGGGCCCGTAAAATTAAAAACCGATATGTGGAGTTTGTGCGTATGGAAGAATATATTCCCAAGCTGGAAGAACTGAGTAACGATACATCAGTACCCAAATATGCCACACACCTGGTATATTTAACCAGTGCCAACAACCCTAAAGAAATTGAGCATAAAATTATTTACAGCATACTCAGCGGTAAACCAAAACGTGCCGATATTTTTTGGTTTGTACATGTTGATACGATGGATGACCCATACACCTGCGAATATTCAGTTGAGCACATTATACCCAATGATATTATCCGGGTTGAGTTCAGACTGGGCTTCCGTATGGCGCCACGCATTAACCTGATGTTTAAAAAAGTAGTGGAAGATCTGGTAGCCAACCGTGAAGTAAATGTTACCAGCCGTTACGAAAGTCAGCAGCGAAACAATGTGGTAGGCGATTTCAGGTTTGTGGTGATGGAAAAATTTCTGAGTCAGGATAATGAACTGCCGTTTTTTGAACGGGTGATAATGAAACTTTATTTCTGGCTAAAGGAAGCCTCACTAAGCGAAGAAAAAGGTTTTGGACTTGAGCAAAATACCGTGCAGGTAGAAAAATTCCCTTTAATAATTGCACCGGTAAGCAAATTAAAACTTACCAGGGTTTATACAGATGAGGAAGAATAGGCAACCCAAACCGCTAAAAAGAGACTTTGTAGTTTGTAGTTTTTGGTTTGTAGTTTGTTGTTAGGGGCAGAATGCCTAATTTAACAGGGTGCTAATAACCACAAACCAAAAACTACAAACTACAAACTAACTCTTGCTTCAAATCGCTCTTTATATTATCACCGGCATTGCGGCCCTTTCTATCATTGCCTATTTTGTGCAGGAAAAATTTATTTTTAAGCCTGAGAAATTAAAACAGGATTTTGTTTATAAATACGATGCGCCTTTTAAGGAATTGTTTTTTGATGTAGAGCCTGGTGTAAGAATTAATGGTTTGCATTTTACTGTTGATAAGCCTCTGGGTCTTGTACTTTATTTTCATGGCAACAGTCGCAGCATAAAAGGCTGGTCAAAATATGCGGTAGATTTTTACCGTTATAAATACGATGTGGTGCTGGTTGATTACCGTGGCTTTGGTAAAAGTACCGGCAAACGCAACGAAAAAGATATGCTGAATGATATGCAGTTTGTGTACGAAACATTGGCAGCAAAGTACAACGAAAATCACATGATAGTTTACGGACGCAGCATGGGCAGCGGCTTTGCGGCCAAAGTAGCCAGCGAAAATAAGCCCCGGTATTTAATTTTAGATGCTCCTTATTTTAGTTTTAAAAAAGCGGTTGAACGGTTTTTACCCATGCTGCCGGTGCAATGGGTGTTGCGCTATCATATGCGTACAGATAAATGGATAATGAAGGTGAATTGCCATACTTATATACTGCATGGTACCAAAGACTGGCTGCTGCCCATCAGCAACAGCGAAAAACTGCAGGCACTCAATCCAAAGAAAATAACACTTATACGCATTCCCGGCGGCGGCCATAATGACCTGCCATCCTTTTCGGAGTATCATAATTTTATACGGGATATTTTGCAATACTAAGAAATTATTAATCCGTTAATCCGTTAATCCGTGGGGCGTTAAAATTTTTTAAGCTTTTTCACCAATTAACGGATAAACGGATTAACGGATTAACTTTGCTCAATGAACCGCAAAAAGATTTTTCGCTGGCTTAAAATAATTGTTCTGTTATACAGCCTTATTGGTATTGCATTATTTTATCTGCAGGAAATTTTTTTATTTCATCCCCAAAAATTTTCTGCTGCTTATGTTTATCATTTCCCACCCGGCCCTGCGGGTAAAGTTTCCTTTAAAGAGGTAAACATCCCATTCAACAGTACCGATACCATCAACATGATCAAATTTTTTCCGGAAGATTCAGTAAGAAGGGGCGTTGTGCTTTATTTTCATGGCAACAGGCAAAATATAGAACGCTACGCAAAATTTGCCGCCAACTTTACCAAACATGGTTACGAAGTGTGGATGGAAGATTACCCGGGCTTTGGAAAAAGCACCGGTGAAAGAACAGAAAAAAAATTGTTTGAGCAGGCGTTGCAGATACGCAAAATGGCATCATCAAAATATGGTGCAGATAGTGTAATACTTTACGGAAAGTCTTTGGGTACGGGCATTGCAGCCTATGTTGCATTCCAAACAAATAACCAACGCCTGATTTTAGAAACGCCTTATTACAGCATTCCATCGCTGTTTAGTTGTTATGCACCCATTTATCCAACAAGTAAAATGAGTACTTACAAAATACCTACCAACGAATTTTTAGCAGATGTAAAATATCCTGTTAGTATTTTTCATGGGAGCGATGATGGCGTAATACCTTATCGCAACGCAGCAAGATTGAAACCCGTTTTAAAACCAACCGATGAGTTTGTAACTATTGAAAAAGGAACGCATCACAACTTAAATGATTTTCCTTTTTTTCAGCAAAAGCTTGATAGTTTATTAAAGCTCCGTTAACTGTGTTTTAGTTTTACCAACTTTTAAAATGTAGGTAACGCCAATTTTTAATGCATAATTTCTGGTGCCATGGCTTACCGGAAATTCGTAAGCAATGGGATAATCATACTCCGCAACAATATCTTTTATTGCTTCGTAAACTGTTTTTCCAAATGGCCTTTCAGTATCCTTCATATCTGTAAAGCCGCCAATGATAAGGCCAGCAAGGTTATTTAATTTTCCACTGCGCTTTAACTGGTAAAGCATACGGTCAATATTATAAATCTGTTCGCCAATATCTTCTAAAAATAAAATTTTATTTTTTGTGTTAATGTCAGATGGTGTGCCGGTTATATTTGCCAGTAAAGATAGATTGCCACCAATCAGTTCTGCAGTTGCGGTACCTTCTTTATTAAATAAGTGTGGCGCACAACTATATTTTGCTTTTTTGCCAATGATGGCTTTGTACAATGATTGTATAAATTCATTTTCGCCCTCGTTAAAAGCAGCCGCCATGGGCGCATGCAGCGATGCCGTTTTTATTTTTGTGTACAGGTGAGCATGTAAAACCGTAATATCGCTAAAGCCGATAACCCACTTGGGTTTCTTTTTAAATTTTGTAAAATCAAGTCCGTCAATAATGCGGCCCATGCCATAACCACCACGCCCAAAAAGAATGGCGTTTATGTTTTCATCATCCAGCATGGCTTGTAGTTCATCACGGCGTTCTTCATCGGTACCACTAAAATAATTTTTGCTTTTGCTGCCCAGTGTTTTGCCCACCATCACATCAAAGCCCCAGCTTTGTAAAGTATGTATGCAGGTTTGCGCTTTTTCGGCAGCCATATAACCGGCCGGGCAGGTAATGCCAATGGTGTCGCCTTTTTTTAAGTAAGGGGGAATTTTCATAATTATACTTCTGTTAATCTACATTCGTTTAAATGAACACCTAAAGTATGGAAGGCTCCACACTTTAAAGCAAAATTATTTTTCTGATGCCCCACGGGAAAATCAAAACACACCGGGTAATTGTATTCACTTACTTTTTCCAGCACAATGTCTTCAATGGTTTTGCCAAATTCATCTCCGGCATCATCAGTTTTAATTTTAAAACCGCCAATAATCAATCCTTTCAGTTTGTCTAATTTGCCGGTTCTTTTTAAATTCCAGAACATACGGTCAAGGCTGTATAAATATTCGCCTGTATCTTCTACAAATAAAATTTTATCTTTTGTATGTATATCAGATGCGGTGCCTGCAAGCGATTCCAGCGTTTTTAAATTACCGCCAACCAACTCGCCAACTGCCAGGCCGGTCTTGTTTTTTGCGTTAGGCGTAAAAAGATATTTCATTCGTTCGCCCTTTAAACATTTATTGATAGATTCGATGGTTTCTTTTTGTGCCGGCTCAGCATTGTTCCAATCAGATGGAAAACTATTGCACATTTTTGAATGAATGGTTGCCACCCGGTATTTTTCGTTTATGTGGCTATGAAAAACTGTAGCATCACTAAAGCCGATGATCCATTTAGGGGCTTTATCAAATTTTTTAAAGTTCAGTTTGTCAATGATGCGTACGCCGCCATAACCACCCCTTGCAAACATGATCGCTTTTATACTTTTGTCATCCAGCATTTGCTGCAGGTCCTGCAATCTTTCTTCATCGGTACCGCCATACGTAAAATCTTTTTTACCAACCGTGGCGCCAACTCTTGTTTTAAAGCCCCATTCCGTAAGTTTGAGCAGCGCTGGTTGTATATCTTCTGTTTTCATAAATCCGGCCGGGCAGCAAATGCCAATTGTATCGCCAGGTTTTAAATAGGGAGGCTCTGTAACAGGCGAATCGTTATCTAGACTGGTTTTACCTCTTGCTACAGCGCTTAGTGTTGCAGCTAAGGGAATAAAGGAAGAAAGGAAATGTTTTCGTTTCATAAATTGAAATTACTCAAATTTCGGTATTGACCGCTGATTAGGTATTTTTGCACCGCAATGAACAAACCTAAAAGATATTTAATTACATCGGCCCTGCCTTATGCCAACGGGCCCAAGCATATTGGTCACCTGGCCGGTGCATATTTACCGGCCGATATTTATACACGTTTTTTACGTGCAAAAAAAGAAGATGTTGTGTATGTATGTGGCAGCGATGAACACGGTGCTGCTATAACCATACAGGCCATGAAGGAAAATACAACGCCCCGTGCTATAGTTGATAAATACCACGCCATGCTTAAAAGCAATATGGCCGATTTGGGTATTTCTTTCGATATATACCACCGGACTTCTTCGCCGCTGCACCACGAAACGGCGCAGGAGTTTTTTACTGCCCTCAACAACAAAGGCGATCTGTTGCAAAAAGAAACCGAACAGTATTACGATGAAGAAACTAAAACATTTTTAGCCGATCGTTACATTATTGGCACCTGCCCGGTTTGTGCAAATACAAATGCCTATGGCGATCAGTGCGAAAAATGCGGCACATCGCTCAGTCCGGATCAGTTGATAAATCCACGCAGTACATTAAGCGGCAATCCTCCCACAAAAAAATTAACTACGCATTGGTTTTTGCCGTTGGATAAACATGAGGCTTTTTTACGGGAATGGATATTAACGGAACATAAAGATGATTGGAAGGTGAATGTGCTTGGCCAGTGCAAAAGCTGGATGGACCTGGGGCTTCAGGGGAGAGCAGTTACCAGAGATCTTGATTGGGGAGTACCTCTCCCAAGCGATGTGGTTGGTGGAGATGGCAAAGTACTTTACGTTTGGTTTGATGCACCGATTGGTTACATCAGCGCAACCAAACAATGGGCATTAGATAATAATAAAGACTGGAAACCTTATTGGTATAATAATGATACCAAACTTGTTCATTTTATTGGCAAGGATAATATTGTTTTTCATGCAATTATTTTTCCGGTAATGTTGAAACTGCACGGCAATATTTTGCCCGATAATGTGCCCAGCAATGAGTTTATGAACCTTGAAGGCGATAAAATGAGTACCAGTCGTGGATGGAGCATTGAGATGGATGATTACATCAAGGATTTTGTAAAACCTGAAAATGGTGGCGACCAGATGGTAGATGCTCTGCGTTATTACCTGACACAAATTGCACCCGAAACAAAAGACAGTGAATTTACCTGGAAGGGTTATCAGGATGCAGTAAACAGCGAGCTGGTATCTATTTTCGGCAATTTTGTAAACCGCACTTTTGTACTGATGCATAAATTATGCAAGGGAAAAGTGCCGCCTTTGCATGCTGATATTTTAGATGATGCAGACAAAAAAATGTTTGCAGATATTCAAAACACAAAAACCAATATTGAAAATTTAATTGAAGGATATAAGTTTAGAGATGCCCTGTATGAAGTGATTGATCTGGCAAGAAAAGGAAATAAATATATGCAGGATAAGCAACCCTGGATAGTTGTGAAGTCACTGGAGACTGATCCCGGGGTGCAAAAGCAAATTGATAATTGTCTGCACATTTGTTTACAGTTAACCGCTAACCTAGCTGTATTCATCAATCCGTTTTTGCCATTTGCCGCAAAAAAAATGTGTTACATGATGAAGGTCGTTGATAAAATGCTTGATTGGGAAAATGCCGGTAAAGCCAAATTGTTAAGTGTTGGATATTCTTTAAGGCCTCCCGAACTGCTGTTTAGAAAAATAGAAGACGATGAAGTAAAAGCACAGGTTGAAAAATTAAAAATTAAAAGCGAAAAAATTAAAATGGAAGAAAAGAAACCTGATGAAGAAATTATAAAATCAGAAATCGCAAATCTAAAATCTGAAATCGGTTTCGATGATTTTGCAAAGATTGATTTGAAAGTTGGAACAATACTTTCTGCAGAAAAAGTTGAAAAAGCAGATAAGCTTTTAAAGCTGTCTGTTGATATGGGGTTTGAAACAAGAACTGTTGTAAGCGGCATTGCACTGCATTTTAACCCCGAAGATATTGTTGGTAAACAGGTGGTTGTTGTAGCAAACCTTGCACCACGAAAAATGAGGGGTATCGAAAGCCAGGGCATGATTTTAATGGCAGAAGACAAGGCAGGGAAATTGCATTTTGTAAATCCGGATGCAGTAATTGATGCCGGTAGCGGAGTTAGTTAAACTGGGGATAATTTTTCTCAAACATACAATCAGATTGTTTTTTCAACTGCAATAACAAATGATTTACAAGTTATTATCCTAACTTAAATTCTTTTGGACTCATTTTTGATTAATTATATGAAAATAAAATTTACCGTTATGACAAGCAAAAATTTACTATTTGTTTTATTGTTGGCGTTTGCAATGCCCGTATTTGCACAGAACGCAGATATGTCCTTAATTCCATATCGCAAAGGCGATTTATGGGGATATACCACTCCGGATAAAACCATCATCATCAAACCAGAATATCAGGAAGCACATCGTTTTTATGAAGGATTTGCCGCTGTTAAAAAAGGTGGAAAATTCGGTTACATCAATAAGGAAGGCAAAGTGGTGATTCCATTTAAATTCTTTTCGGCCAAAGCATTTCAATTTGGCTTTTATGGTTCAGACACAAAACCAAATCCAAAAGATAAAGCTCCTGCCACACAAAAAACAGTGCTATTTGCCGGTGCTTCGTTGCAGGCAAGCGGTTACGAAATTTGTATTGATACAAAAGGAAACCAACTGGCTAAATGCCCGGCAATAAATGATAATGTTGTTACAGATAATGATAAGCCAACAACAGTTACAATCGTATCTGACTACAGCACCATTCAAAAAAGCGATTTGTTTGATAAGATTACAGGCGATTACAAAATAATTGCAAATGCAGATGAAACGTATTACATAGCTGTAAGAAATAACAATTACGGTGTTTTCAATAATAAGTTTGATGTAATTGTACCTTTTGAATATTCAGCTATTGAAAAAATAAACATTGGTTCGATGACATATCTGAAAGTTGATAAAAATGGATTAAAAGGAATTTTGTTTGGAACTGGCTCACCTTATTTTGCAGTTGAAAATTCAAAAATTCTGGATGTGAAAGCTGCGAATGGAAGTACCTATTTTATTTTTACTAAAGATGGGCAAACCGGTATTAAAGACACCAAATATAAAACCATTGTTGAGCCAATGTACTCTGAAATTAACTACGACACTACCGGAGGTTTTGTTGTAACGGCAAGTAATGTTTATAAAGGGTATGTGTTTTTAAATGGCAATGTTTTAGCACCCAGGTTTACTGAAGTGAGGCCTTTAAAAGGCGGCGAATTTATTATGGTAAAAAATGCAACTGGTAAATGGGGCTTTGTAAACAGCAGTTTAATGGAGTATTTTGAAGATTAATAATGAGTTATGAATTTTATAATGAACAAGGCCCGTTTTACGGGCCTTATTTATTTAAAAACATCGTTGTTATATTGTGCATTTGCTTTTTGAAGAAAAGCCCTGATCCTTGACTGCAGCCCATCTAAAACCATCTTTGAATTCTTATCTGATACAAGATTTTGTTTTAACTGAATGTCTTTTTTATAGTTATACAAAAACTCTGCTTTGCTGGTAACGGCATTAAAACCTAAAATAAAACTGCTGTCGCTAACCTGGTATAAACTATTACCCAATCTGGAAAAAATATAGTTTTTGATAGTACCGCTATCCAAAAGATTATTGCCATAAGAAATAATACTGTCTCTGTAACCGGCAGATGCTAAAATTGTTGCAGCCACATCAAACTGGCTTGCCAACCTGGTTTCCAATTTCTTTTTACTTGCTGATGGCGTATAAATTATGATAGGTATGTGGAAGGCAGAAACAGCAGTAGCGGGTCCCAGTTTGCCCTGGGGATACAACCAGTGATCCGAACAGAAAATAAATGTGGTATTGGCAAACCAGTTTTGTTTTTTTGCGGCATTAAAAAATTTTTGCAAACTGTAATCGTAATATAGCATTGCTTTCATTGCAGCATTATAATTGGCCGGAAATGTGTTAGCAAAATTATTGGGAATATCATAAGGGTAATGCGTACTGATATTATATTGAACGGCAAAGAATGGTTTTTGCTGCTGGTTTATTTTTTGCAGAAAATAGTCAAGCACATACTCATCCTGTAAACCCATACTGTGTGCTGGTAAATTTTTGTAGTTGGGTATATCTTCTTTACTGTAATATTTATCAATGCCCATCCAGTTTGCAAATTTGGCAAACCCAAAATTATCATACTCATCTCCAATACAAAAAAGTGATTGGTAACCCGTTTTTTTTAATGCAGTACCAATAGGAGTAACTGGCATGTTGATGTGTGATGAATGATAAACCGGCACATCTGACAACGTTGGAATGCCCGCCAGTATGGCTGTTATGCCTTTGTTAGATTCATGTGCATAACAAAAAGCATTGTTGAACAATGTGCTTTTTTGTAACAGCGAATCAAAGAAAGGCATGCTGACTTTATAAGCACTTGCCGAATCATAAAAATCATACGGCACACTTTCCATAATAAAAAGCACGATGTTTGGTTTGCCTGCCGGCCATTCATCAACCGTTATTTTTTTCCTTATCGGAATAAGAGAATCACACGCTGCATCGGTCATGTATTTTTGTATCGGTAAACGGTTACCATCTCTATAAACAGAGAACAAAAATGTGTGAAATGAATTTTGAACAACCGGTAATTGCTTACTGTTTAATGTCAGCAGTGGGTATGTTGGCACCAGTATTTTGGTAAAACTGTTTTTATAAATCAACAGCAATCCGGCAAGTGCAACAAACAGTAAAGCGATAAGTCTGCTATTGTTACCAGCTAAAATAGATTGCAGCAGGTTTTTGTGTAGCAACCACATGAGCCATATTACTGCAATAATACAGGTTGCAAAAATTAATACGATAAAGAAATGTTGCTGCATTAACCTGTTAAGCGGATGATCGAGTACATACAACAGGTCGGCATTGGCACGTTGTAAATGAAAACGGAAATAAAAAATATCAACCAGGTTGAGTATTACTGCAAAACTGTTTATCAATACAAAAATTGGAATGATAAGCCAGGAAGTTATTTTTTTTGAAACGATTTGCCCGAGGGTTATGGCAAAGAATAAAAAAATATTGATGCCCAACAGTGTTACTAAATCGGCAGCCAGCGACCATTTCAGAAGTTGCAACTTATCAGCTGTGGCCGTGATTGTTTCGGCACTGCCAAATAATAATGTGTAGTTGTACTTATAAAATATTATTTTTAAAACGGAATGAATCAATAACAGGCTCAGCAAAAACCAGATAAACGGTTTGTTGTTTTGCCAGATAGCCTTACCAGACGATGGTAAAAAATTATATTTCATAAAACCGGTTATTCATGCTGAAGTTGGTTGCACAAAACAAATATAAGCTAATGGTATTTATCGTTGGGTTGTACCTGCTGGTTGATGTGCTGCAGCACAAAGGGCAAACAAGGGTTTTATTTCCAAAAAATTTTACGGAACTTAAACAGCAATCATTGCAGCCGCAAAGCAAAAGTATGCTGATAAATAAAAGTAAGAATTGGAAGAAAGGTACAAATACCAAAACGCAAATGAGTGTGCTTAGCCATGCTAACGCAGGTTTTGAATGTGATGTTTATTTTGATACCATAACAAAATCTTTCGACGTTCATCACGACGTTGATAAAAGTATCGGTTACACTCTGGATGATTTATTACAATTGTATCAGCAAAATAAAATGCAGGCCAGCATCTGGTTAGATATAAAAAACCTGAATGATTTAAATGCAACATCCGTTTTAAAGGCATTGATTGAACTTCGCAATAAATTTTATTTGCAAAACAAAATATTGGTAGAATCGTCCAGAGCCGATCTTTTAACAGCTTTCAGCGATAGCAGTTTTTTTGCTTCTTATTACATTCCGTTTTTCAACCCATATAAAATTGATGAGGCCGGAATGAATTTGTGGGCCGATAGCATTGCATCGGTCATCAACAAATCAAAAATCAATGCCTTATCGGGGTATTATTTTCAAAGCAGTTTTATCAACTATTACTTTCCGGATTACCCGGTTTTAACCTGGGCAGATCATTCCTCTTTCAGTCTGGTAAACTTCCTCTTTCAAAGGAAGATGGATGCTGACAAATCAATTTTTATCTTGTTAAAACCTTAACAGTATTAAGTTTTGGTTTTTATTTTCCGCTTAAATACAAATGCCTTAATTTCGAATTATCAAATAGTTGTTTAACTAACTAATTTCAACCATGTCGAAAAGAATAATAAAAAAAGTAGCTGTTTTAGGCAGCGGTGTAATGGGCAGCCGCATTGCCTGTCATTTTGCAGGAGTAGGTTTAAAAGTATTGTTGCTTGATATACAGCCAAAGGATTTGCCTGCAGATGCAAAGCCCGCCGAAAAAAATAAAATAGTAAATGATGCACTTACTGCTGCTATAAAATCGAACCCATCGCCGGTTTATAATAAAGAGGTGATTAAAAAAATTACCACCGGCAACTTTACCGATAACATGAAAGATATTGCCGATTGCGATTGGGTGATTGAAGTGGTGGTGGAAAGATTAGACATAAAGCAATTGGTTTTTACAGATGTAGAAAAATACCGTAAGCTAGGAACGCTCATCACATCAAACACATCGGGCATTCCCATACACATGATGACGGAAGGCCGCAGCGATGATTTTAAAAAACATTTTTGTGGCACACACTTTTTTAATCCGCCAAGGTATTTGCGTTTACTGGAAATTATTCCCACACCGCATACCGATCCGGAAGTGGTGGATTTTCTGATGCACTACGGTGATCTTACGCTTGGTAAAACAACCGTGCTTTGTAAAGATACGCCTGCCTTTATAGCCAACAGGGTTGGGGTTTTTGGCATGATGGCCATTATGAATGCCATGGAAAAATTACAATTAAATGTTGATGAAATTGATGCGCTGACCGGTCCGATAATTGGCCGCCCCAAATCTGCAACCTTCCGCACAGCAGATGTGGTTGGTATTGACACACTGGTAAAAGTTGCAAAAGGTGTAGCAGATAATTGCCCGGATGATGAGGCGAAAGAAATTTTCAACATACCAACCTGGTTAAACAAAATGGTGGAGAATAACTGGCTGGGCGATAAAACTGGTCAGGGTTTTTTTAAGAAAACAAAATCTGCCGGAGGCGATAAAGAAATACTTACGCTTAATTTGCAAACCATGGAATATGCTGCCAGGCAAAAGCCAAAATTTGCAACGTTGGAAACCGCCAAACCAATTGAAGATTTAAAAACAAGAATAAAAGCATTGTGCGCCGGTACTGATAAGGCAGGAGAATTTTACCGCCAGTTTCACTACAATCTCTTTGCTTATATTTCTCACCGTATTCCTGAAATAAGTGATGAACTGTACCGTGTTGATGATGGTATGATGGCCGGCTTTGGCTGGGAGATTGGCGCTTTTGAAAGCTGGGATGTACTGGGTGTTGCAAAAACAACTGAAGCCATGAAAGTCGCTGGTTACAAAGTTGCAGCATGGGTTGATGAAATGCTTGCAAGCGGTGCAACATCTTTTTATAAAGTAGAAAACGGAAAGCGACAATGTTACGATGTAAGCAGCAAATCTTACAAAACAATGCCGGGTGCCGAAGCATTTATTGTTATGAAAAATTTTGAGAACGAAACCGTTTGGAAAAATTCTGCATGCCGTACATACCATTTGGGTAACGATGTGTTGGGATTGGAATGGTACACCAAAATGGGCAGCATTGGTGGCGAAGTTTTGGAAGGTATTCAGAAATCAATTGCATTGGCAGAGGATAAATACAAAGGATTGGTTATTGCCAATGAAGGCTCAAACTTTAGTGCCGGTGCAAACGTAGCCATGATATTTATGATGGCTATTGAGCAGGATTATGATGAAATTGATATGGCCATTCGCCAGTTTCAAAACACAATGATGAGGGTGCGTTACTCAGGCATACCGGTTGTGGTAGCGCCACACGGACTTGCATTAGGCGGTGCCTGCGAAATGAGTCTGCATGCCGATAAAGTTATTCCGGCTGCAGAAACTTACACCGGTTTGGTAGAAGTTGGCATTGGCGTTATACCCGGCGGTGGTGGTACAAAAGAATTTATTTTACGTGCTGCTGATGAAGTGCATGCCGGAGAGCCGGAAACCATTCCTTTGCAAAATCGTTTTTTAACAATCGCAACTGCAAAAGTCGCCACCTCTGCCTCCGAAGGTTTTGAACTGGGTATTTACAGGCCCGGACAAGATATCATCAGCATTAACCAGGGCCGCCGGATTGCAGAAGCCAAACAGGCGGTAATAGAATTGTATGATGATGGTTATGTAATGCCTGTGCAACGTACCGATATAAAAGTGCTTGGCCGCTCAATGCTGGGAGCTATGCATGCCGGTATCAACGGCATGTGGCGTGGTAACTATGCAACCGATCACGATGTAACTGTGGGTAAAAAACTGGCTTACGTAATGTGTGGTGGTGATTTGAGTGAACCTACTTTGGTAAGCGAACAATATTTATTGGATCTGGAAAGAGAAGCATTTTTAAGTTTAACCGGTGAGAAGAAAACGCTGGAGAGAATTCAATCTATATTAAAGACTGGAAAGCCGCTGAGGAATTAAATTTTCAGAATCAACAATAAATTAAAATGGGCGAAGTTGAGCTTCAACCAAACAATAATTTACTTATCATCCACGCCGTAATAATAATTTACGGCGATGCAGCTAATGATGCACTTGCTTTTCAGATTGCAACCGATATTGAAAAATTCTGGAACGATGCACAAGGAAAAGTGGCAATTCGTAACGGCTGGTTTTCAAAAAAAATATACAATGTAAGGTTTAGCATGATTGGTAAATATAATGCTGAGCTTATGCCACAAATGATTTTTGAAAATACAAATCCCCGCAATAATTATTTTAGAATTGAAGAATATGCCAGCGGCGATATATCTTTTGTTGATGAAATTAATTCGAACACCGGGTATTTTAAACTCCAGAACATTTTAGATAATTCCACCACAGCAGCGCATGAGTTTGGCCATACGCTTGGTTTGGTGCATCCGCACAACCTGGATATAAGAGGCGAAGGCACGCCCGGCATCATGTATCCACGTGGCACTTTGGTTGATCCGCATTTTCAATATTATCCCGAAGTGGCAGCGGGCCAAAAAGGCGGCACTTTAAATCCATTTACCCGCAAGGTTTTACAAAAAGATATTGATGATCTGCATCTCGAAAATCTTGATTTTAATAAAAATAGTTTTGCAGTTATCGGTGCCTTCTCTTCTATGTGGCATCAAAAACATTTGCCGGAGTAATATTTTTTCAATTATCTTCATCTCCATTTATACAACAGATATATGGCAATACTCAGCATCAATAATCTTACAAAAAATTACGGAAAAATAAGAGCACTGGATAATGTAAGTTTCTCTGTGCCCGAAAAAACAGTATTTGGCATACTCGGCCCAAATGGCAGTGGCAAAACAACGTTGCTTGGTATTGTAATGGATATTTTAAAAACTACCGGCGGCAATTATAAATGGGAGGGAGATGATTCAGTAGATGCCATGCGTAAAAAAATAGGAACCCTGCTGGAAACACCCAACTTTTATGCCTACCTGAGCGGAGAAGATAATTTAAAAATTGCTGCAAAAATAAAAGGAAGGGGTGAGGGCGATATTGAAAAAGTATTAACAACCGTTAACCTGTTTGAACGCCGCAGATCAAAATTCAACAGCTACTCACTTGGTATGAAACAGCGGCTGGCTATTGCTTCTACATTATTGGGTAATCCGGATATACTTGTTTTTGATGAGCCAACAAACGGGCTCGACCCGGCGGGCATTGCTGAAATAAGGGAACTGATAAAAGAGTTGAACCGCCAGGGCAAAACCATCATTATGGCCAGTCACATACTCGATGAGGTTGAAAAAGTTTGCAGCCATGTAGCCATCATACAAAAAGGAGTTTTAAAAATGGTGGGTTCTGTAAATGAAGTTTTAAATACATCGGGCAGCAGTATATCAAACCAGGTATTGGTTGAGTTGAGTGCTGAGGATAATGCACAGTTAAAAAATGTATTACTTAAAATGACCGGACTGGAAAATATAACTGCAACAGAAAACTCAATAGAAGTAATTTGTGCAGATAATATATCGCCGGCATCCATCAACAAATTCTGTTTTGAAAACGGAATCATTTTAAATAAACTGGTTGTAAAAAGAAAATCGCTTGAAACAAGATTTCTGGAAATTACCGGTAAACAAAGCGACCGCTAAAACTAAAACTTACTAAAAATACAACATGCTAAATCTTTTTAAAATTGAATGGCTTAAAATAAAAACCTATCGTACTTTCTGGGTATTGTTTTTGGGCTTCATCGTTTTTTATCCGGTGGCTTTTTACCTGATGGCTTATAAATACATGAGCCTGATGACATCTTCAAAAAGCTTTGAAGAACAGGTACTTAAAACACTGGTAGATCCACCTTTTATTTTTCCAAAAGTGTGGCAGGCAGCAGGTTGGCTGGGCGGTTTGTTTTTTATAATTATTGGTATGCTTTATATTTTACTTATTACTAATGAAGTGCAATACCGCACTCACAGGCAAAATATTATTGATGGATGGAGCCGGATGGATTTTTTAAAAGCCAAATTTTCGATGCTCATATTTTTTGTAGCAATAAGCACCTTGCTGGTATTTGTAATGGGCCTGGTAGTTGGTAAAGTTTTTTCGGCACCCGGTGCAGATATGTTTAAGCATGTAGAGATGGTTGGGTATTTTGCACTGATGGCTACGCTGTATCTGATGCTAGCTTTTCTGGTAGCAATTTTAATAAAGCGAACAGGGCTTTCCATAATCATTTACTTTGCCATTGTGTGCATTCTGGATAATATTTTATGGCTGGTATTTTATGCAAGAGAAAGCCAGCTTGCTTATTTTATGCCACTTGAGGCTGTTGATTCGCTTTTAACTAATCCTTTTAAACCCAATTTACTCGATAAAAGAACGGTAGCAGATTATAAACTTATGATTGCCTCAGGTAGTTACATCCTTTTTTATGCAGCTGTAATTATTAACTATTTCCGCAAAACAGATCTTAAAACCTGATCATTTTTTTACCAGGTTTTCCAGTGCATCATCAATATTTTTAAAAGCAAATGTAAATCCTGCATCTGTTATTTTTTTGCAGCTTACCGTAGCACTTTTTAAAACCTCCATACTTCTATCGCCCATCATTATTTTTAAAACAAATGCCGGTACATGCATCGGTATAAAAAATTTCCCTTTCATAGCTTTGCCCAGGGTTAATGTAAGTGTTTTGTTACTCACCGGGTTTGGCGCCACCGCATTATAACTACCTGATAAATTTTCATTTTCTATTGCATCAATATACATGTTGCACAGGTCATCAATATGTATCCAGCTTACCATTTGTTTGCCATTGCCTAAAATGGCTGCTACACCAAGGTTTAGCGGTTTTTTAAATTCTGCCAAGGCGCCACCATCGTTGCTAAGTACAATGCCGGTTCTTAATTTTACCAATCGTTTTCCCAGGCTTTCAACTGGTTCAATACTTGCTTCCCAAAGTTCGCAGGTTTGTCCTAAAAAATCTTCATCGGCAGTGTCGGTCTCCACAAAAGGTTTTGCAGGCTCAGCATCGGCACCATACCAACCGGTTGCGCTGGCACTAACAATGGCTTTAACTTTATTTGTATTATTTTTTAAAGCCTCATAAATAAGTCTGCTACTTTCGGTACGGCTTTCTACAATTTCTTTTTTGTAAGCGGCTGTCCATTTTTTTTCTACAACACCAGCACCTGCCAGGTGAATAATATAATCTGCCGATTGTAAAGCTCCCATATTAATCTGCTGCTTTGCAACATCCCATTCGGCATAGGTTAATCCAGTTTCCACTTTCTTATCAGCCGTGTTACGGGTTAAAATAATTACGGTATATCCTTTAGTAATTAAGGCTTTGCTGAGTGTTTTACCAACCAACCCGGTGCCGCCGGTTATTATTACAGTCTGCATCATATAAAAAGTTAAAATTTGTTATGTAAAAACAAAATTAAGCACATCTTGTTCAGTGTAATGTACAGCCATTGATTTTTAAATCGTAATTTTAACTATAAAGTTTTACCTGCATGAAACGTACTTCTAAAATTATTTTTGCTTTGTTTTTTATGCTCCCATTTGCAGCAATTGCGCAATCGGTGTTCATTTCCGATTACGACAGGCAAGATACCCGTGATATGAATTTTGAAATAATTGGTAAGATGAACAGCAATGTACTGGTGTACAAAAACATCCGCTCCAACCACAAAATCAACATATTTGATAAAGAAATGAATACACTTGAAACTGTAAAATTAGATTTTGTGCCGGATCGCACTTTCAACATAGATTTTGTTCCCTACTCCGATTATTTTTTTATGATTTATCAGTATCAAAAAGGAAACATACTGCATTGCATGGCTGTAAAGATGGATGCGATGGCAAAAAAAATGAGCGAACCTATAGAAATTGATACCACCCGGATACCTGTTGCAAGCGATAATAAAATATATACTACCATTTACAGCGAAGATAAAAAGCGGATAATGATTTTTAAAATTCAAACCCGTTATCAGAAATTTAATATGCAAACCCTGCTCTATGATAACGATATGAAACTGTTGACCAAAAACAGGATGCTGACAGATTATAATGAACGCCGGGAAAGCTATGATAATTTTTTAGTGGGCAACGATGGTAGTTTTGTATTTACCTACGCAAAACAATCGGGCAACAGAGAAAACAGTAATGTATTGAATATTGTTGCCAAATCACCTCAACAAGAAACATTTGTACCACATGAAATTGACCTGAAAGAAAAATACATTGATGAAGTAAAACTTAAAATTGATAACCGCAATAACCGGTATATCATCAATACATTTTATTACAAAAAAAGCCGTGGCAATATTGAAGGTTTGTTAACCCATATCTGGGATAAAACCAATGATAAAACCTATGCATCGCAGTTTACAGAGATATCCGATTCTATGCGTTACGAAGCCAAAGGCAGCGGCATGCTGCGTTATGCCCTCGAAAATTTCTTCATCCGTCAGGTAGTTGTTAAAGCCGATGGTGGTTTTATACTGGCTGCAGAAGATTATACAACCGATACACGTGGCAATAATTTTAACCGCTACGATTATTTATACAACCCTTATTCACTCTCTTCGGGTAATTACTATTACAATCCTTACACTGGTTATTACAGGCCGATAAACAGTCTTTCAAATCAAACAACCCGATATTATTCCGAAAATATTCTGGTTTTAAGTATCAGTAAAACCGGACAGTTAATGTGGGGTAAAGTATTGCATAAAAGCCAGTTTGATGATGATGAAGAAAATTTTCTTTCTTTTTCAACTATGACAACGGGCGGCGAAATACATTTTTTATTTAATCAAGATAAAAAATTTCAGATCGTTTCCGATCAGTCAATTGCTGCCGATGGCACTGTAAAAAGATACCCCACTTTGAAAAGTGAACAAAAAGGCTACGAGTTTATGCCAAGTCTGAGTAAGCAAACGGGTGCCAACCAAATTATTATTCCCTGTGTTTACCACAACAATATCTGTTTTGCTAAAGTTGATTTTTGATAACCTTGCTGCGCAAAACCTTTCTCAGCAAAGATGAGCAAAAATCTTTCCTGCGGTCATTCTCCAAACAGTTTTCTTCAAGTAATAATAATTGCGCAATTTTGCCACTGCAATTATTTTATCATCAATAACCACACTAAAAGGTGAACGGGACTTTTAAAGCCAATAATTCCTATAACAACTTTTTGCTGTTGCTGTATGGGCTGTTGCTAAAACTTCCCATGTTCCTGCATCCGGTTGTGCCACAACCACAGCAGATAGATGGTTTTTTATACCGTGCCATACTAAACGGTTTAAAGCCAGCAGCAACACAATTCCCTGTAATTTTTCCGGTAATTACTTTTATCTTATTGTTTTCGCAGGCAGTTTATTTTAATAAGCTCGTTAACGATCTGCGTATCATGCAGCGCCCAAACTACCTAACAGGCATGAGTTACCTGCTCATCACATCGCTTTTTACCGAGTGGAATGTTTTCTCTTCTCCACTAATAATCAACAGTATATTAATTTGGGTGTGGAGCAAAATGAGCGGTTTATACAGCGATGCAAAACCTAAAACTTCTTTATTCAATATTGGCATAGCCATCGGTATTGGCACTTTTTTTTATTTTCCGTCAATCGCATTTTCTGCTTTAATAATTTTTGGTCTGGCCATTACACGGCCATTTAAACTGGCAGAGTGGTTAATAGCTTTGCTCGGCATCATTACACCTTATTATTTTTTACTGGCACTCGTTTTTTTAACCGATAAATGGAAAGGCTACAAATTTCCCGGCTTTGCAGTAACAGCACCGGTATTCGATCAATCCAAATGGGCTTACCTGGCAATCATCATCGTGCTCATCAGTTCCATCATTGGTATATTTTATATTCAGCAAAATTTCAGGCGGCAACTTATACAGGCCCGCAAAACCTGGAACCTCACTTTCCTTTACCTGCTCGTAGCCCTTTTTGTACCTTTTGTAAATGCCACCCACTCTTTCGAGTATTGGATTCTTTGTGCCGTGCCATTATCGGCTTTTGTGTCTGCCACTTTTTTATACCCCGCTAAAAACAGGTTCCCGGCTGTGTTGCACTGGTTAATGGTTGCTTTTGTAATTGTTATCAGCTACTTCGTATAAAAAATTGAAATAGGGATTGTACATTTGCATTGTATTTTTTTTGGGGCCATACATTTGGAATACTATTTGGCTTCATTGGCGTCGCACTCTTGTACATTTGTTCACAATTGAGCGGCCCGGCATCAACTCTTTAAACAACTTTTGTACATGAAATTTGGCGTAGTAATTTTTCCGGGCAGTAATTGCGACAGAGACATGATTGAAGCCCTGCAACACGATCTGCAGCAGGAAGTAATTCAACTCTGGCATAAAGAGAAAGACCTCAGCAATTTTGCCACCGATGATTGTATTGTATTGCCCGGCGGTTTTAGTTATGGCGATTACCTGCGTTGCGGTGCCATTGCCCGTTTTAGCCCTATGATGCAAAGCGTAATTGAATTTGCCAACAAGGGCGGCAAAGTTTTAGGTGTTTGTAACGGCTTTCAGATATTATGCGAAAGCGGCCTGTTGCCCGGCGTATTATTGCGCAACAGCCAGCAACAATTTGTTTGCAACAATGTTTTTATAAAAGAAGCCGCATCAGAAAGTTGCGAAGCCCTTAAGATACCCGTTGCCCACGGCGAAGGAAGATTTTTTGCCAATGCAGCTACCATGGAAACGCTGGAGATGCACCGCCAGATCATTTACCGGTATTGCGATGAAAACGGAAATATAAATGCAGCGGCTAATCCCAACGGCGCTATGCACAATGTTGCCGGCATCTGCAATAAACAAAGAAATGTTTTTGGCATGATGCCCCATCCTGAACGTGCAGTAAGTTCCGCCTTGGGTAATGTAGATGGCAAACAGGTTTTCAACCACCTTTTTGGAATAAATTAACAGTTCGGCGGGTTAATTCGTCGTTAAGCCTACAACCAGCCGTTTTGTAATTTCGTAAATTTGTACATGAAAAATTTATACATGAAAAAGATAGTAGCAGCCACATTTTTAGTTTTGTTTGCAGGTTTTGCAAATGCACAAATCAATAATCCTGTTTTATGGAGTTACAGTGCAAAAAAGATTGGAGATAAAACGTATGAAATACATATGACTGCAACCATTACCGGTAACTGGCATTTATATGCACAGGATGCAGGTAAAGGCCCCGAACCTACAACTTTTGTGTTTACAAAAAACCCCTTAATAAGTTTTGATGGTAAAGTAAAAGAAGTAGGTAAGCTTGAAAAATCTTTTGATAAGAATTTTAACTCAACACTTAAATACTACGCCAATAAAGTTGATTTTGTGCAAAAGGTAAAAGTGAAGTCTGCAACAGCAACAGTGGTAAAAGGTGTGGTAAATTATATGGTTTGTAATGATAGGCAATGTCTGCCTCCAAGAGACGTTCCTTTCAGCATTAACATAAGTGGAAAATAAAACTGCTTTACAATATTATCCCGATAAAATCTTGTCGGGATTTTTTTTAAATACAATACCATGCACATAAAAAAGTTTGCAGCATTGCTTACTGCACTATTATTTACTTTTAGTTTGGCCGCTACAGCACAGGATTCTGCTGCTGTTAACTGGCAGGCAACCGGTAAAAAAATTGCAGATAAACAATACGAAGTAAAACTTACCGGCACTATAAAAACCGGTTGGCATGTTTACGCTAAACCCATTGCTGCTGCCGAAGTGGAGGGTTTTAAAATTACTTTTTCCGATTCTTCCATCACCCAAAACGGTACTCAGCAATTAACCGGTAATTTTAAAATCATTACCGATAAAAATTTTGATGTACAGGCAGAAGTTGCAGAAACAAAGCTGGAAGTAATTCAAAAAATTACTCTGACAGGCGATGTGCCATCTAAACTAAAAGCAGTACTGCTTTACAACACAGCCAATACGGATGCCTTTATCCCCGAAGAAACAAAGATTGAAATTACAATGGAAGGCGGTGTAGAAATCTCCGCATCAGCCAACAGAATATTAATACCAACTATTGATTTAAAAAATCCGGTAAATGCATGTGGCGGCACAGGTATTACTGCAGAAGATTCAGGTTCAGGCGGAAAAAGTAAACTCCTCACTATTTTTATTTTAGGTTTTTTGGGCGGGTTGGTAGCACTTATTACACCCTGTGTATTTCCCATGATACCTTTAACTGTATCTTTTTTCACCAAGAAAGCAACATCAAAAAAGCAAGGCATTTTTAACGCATCACTTTACGGCTTCTTTATATTTCTTATTTATATTTTATTGAGCCTGCCGTTTTATTTTTTAGATAGTGCCAGTCCGGAAATATTGAATTCAGTATCCACCAATCCATGGCTTAACGTTATTTTCTTTGTAGTGTTTATCGTTTTTGCATTATCATTTTTTGGCTTGTTCGAGATTACGCTGCCAAGCAGTTTCTCTGGCAAAGCCGATGCAAAAGCAGGTACAGGTAATGTATTGGGCATATTTTTTATGGCACTTACATTGGCCATAGTTTCTTTCTCCTGCACCGGTCCAATTTTAGGTTCGCTACTGGTAGGTTCATTAACCGGCGGTGCTGTACAGCTTACTGTTGGTATGGGCGGCTTTGGTTTAGCATTGGCTTTACCTTTTGCATTGTTTGCGCTTTTCCCCAACTGGTTAAACTCTTTACCCAAATCGGGTGGCTGGTTAAATTCGGTAAAAGTGGTTTTGGGTTTTATTGAAGTGGCTCTGGCCATAAAATTCCTATCAAATGCCGATCTGGTAAAGCATTGGGGATTATTAAAAAGAGAAGTATTTATCGGCATCTGGATATTGGTAGGAGTTGGTTTAACACTTTACCTGCTGGGTAAAATTAAATTTCCGCACGATAGTCCCATAAAAAAACTGAGCAAAGCAAGAGTTGCATTGGCTTTGTTCTTTGCAGCCTTCACCATTTATTTAGTACCGGGTTTAACCAATACAAAATATGCAAATCTTACTTTAATAAGTGGCTTTCCGCCACCACTTTGTTACAGCATTTACGATAATCCATACAATTGCAAAGATTTTGAGCCATTAAAAGATTATGAATTGGCGTTACAAAAATCTAAAACAGAAAATAAGCCAATACTGATTGATTTTACAGGATATGCATGCGTTAACTGCAGGAGAATGGAAGAAAATGTGTGGACCGATCCGGAAGTAAAAACTATAATGAGCGAAAAATTCATTCTTGTTTCATTATATGTGGATGATAAACAAAAACTACCCGCTGCAAAACAATTCACCTACAAAACAAAAGATGGAGTTGAAAAAGAAATTATTACTGTAGGCGATAAATGGGCAACTTTTGAAACAGAAAATTTTAAAAACAATGCCCAGCCATTATATGCCATTTTAAACGGCGATGAAATTTTATTGAATAATCCGGTTGGATATACACCCAGCATTAAGGAATACAAGGATTGGTTGCTCTGCGGCCTGGATGCATTCGCAAAATCAAAAAAATAATAAGCTTAAATAACTTTGCCAAAATTCTAAACTTTGGCAAAGTTTAAATAAAAAAACCTCCAAATAAATGGAGGTTTTTTGTTGTGTGTGGGGGAGTTACAGATTTTTCCTTCACCTTTTGCAGAAGGAACGAATAGTATTTATAATGCAATTTGTTTTTCTGTCATCATTTTACGCAGGTTTATCAAACCATAACGCATTCTTCCTAAAGCAGTATTGATGCTGCATTTGGTTAAAGCTGAAATTTCCTTAAAGCTTAGATCAGCATAGTGGCGAAGGATGATCACTTCACGCTGATCTTCAGGAAGCATATCGATCATTTTTCTTACCCTGTCATGGCTTTGATCGGCCATCATACGCTGGTCGGCACCTGGTTCGAAGAAATTCAATACTTCAAAGATGTCGCGGTCATCACTTGTTTTAATGCT
>JAYURR010000203.1:0-3059 GCA_043756605.1 Chitinophagaceae bacterium | reverse complement strand
TGTCTTCTGCTCAGCATATCAATACCATAAGCCAGCAGTTTATTATCCATGCTTACATCAAAGCCAGTTGCCGAAAAATAATTATGGCCTTCGGCCATGGCATTCACATCCAGCAATACTTCTTCTGCTGCCTGCAGGTTTCCTTTTTTGCGGCAGTACACAAAATAATCTTTGCCTTCTACCACACGGCTGTAATAAAAGTATCCGTTTTTAAATGTAGGCACACTCTCATCTTTTTCTTTTATTCTTGCCTTCATCTCAGTATATAAATTTTCCTGCAGGATTTTTGTGCCACTCATCATGGTATCATAATAAGCATTCTCTGCATTCAGGTAGTCAACCACTTTGGTACTGTCGGGGCCCTTTTTAAAATAATCATTCATCCAGTAATAATTATCAATACGGGTATCGCCATGTGCAATTAATTCTTTAGGCTTCTTTTCGGCAACAGGCGGCGCAACACTGTCGGCCCATTTATAAGCAGTCTTTGTCATTTCTGAATCTTTATTATTACATGATGAAATTACCAACGCAGCAATAATGATTGCCGGCATGATGTTCTTTTGCATAAACTGTTATTTTTGGTTGATTAATTATTTTTTCGTGTCTGTACAATGTTATTTCTAAACTGCTTCTCATTCCGGAGAGCGTTTTAATATTTCACTTTGTACCTGATGCCTTGCCTCGAATCAAATAATATTTCTATGTAGTACAATGAATTTTCTTTTACAATATAGTAAAACTGGTAAACATTATTTACCCATTCCGATGTATTGATGAGGGATATTTCTACATTTTTATAATTGTTGGTATTAACCTGTATGTTTTTAACCGGCCTTTTAAATGTAAACTTAAAGTGCAGGGTATCTCCGGCTCTTGTTTTTATTACCCCGCTGTCCGGTGTATTGCTTTCCATATTTTGTATCATATCGCCCGGATAAAAATAAGGTGCATTAAAAAACTGCTCTTTTGTATAGCCGGTTTCTGCAATCCATTTTTCATCTTTGGGGAAATGGTTACGCATGAATTTTTGTTTGGGTGTTTGCCAGTAAAAGTCTTTATACTGTTTTACAAAATCCGTCAGCTTCCCGGATTCTTCATCTGCTTTGCAAGAGCCCGCCGCCCACGTAACATCAAAATAATAATTTACTCCTCCAATCTTTACAACATTCCAGCTATGGCTGACACTTAATACAAGCCCTATCTGAAACGGGGTTTTCTTTACATACCCATCAACCATTTCATTATGTATACCCACCATGCCACACATTCTTTTAAACAACTTTACATAACCATTGCATACTCCTTTCTTTTTAACCAGCACATGCTCCAGCAGTTTATTTCCCCAATCTGCACGTGCCTGTGCACAGGTTGCTTTGCTTCCCTGGCAATTAAACTGATGCCATTCATTACTGCCGCTGTTAAACAGTTTGTAATCGTATTCAATATTGTCGGCTATCCATATAAATATTGCCCTTAGTTTATAAACAGTATCTGTATATGGCGTTGTAAGTGTATTGGTCAACTCCTGTAAGTTGCCATTATAATGTACAGTTCTTGCAAAATTATCTACTGTTTGAAAATTGAGATCGCTGTCTTTGTTTTGAGCAAATGCTGTGAATGACAAAGTGTATAATAAATTAAAGCAAATTAAAAATTTTTGGAGCATAGGTAAAGATATCTGCTGAGCAATTTTACTTGTGAAGCATATTGTTTTATTTTTACAAAGAAAAACGATTAAGCTTGAATTAATTTCTGTGTGCCAGTACAATCGTATTTTTAAACTGCTTTTTCTTTCCGTCTAAATTAAACACTTCGGTATAAAAAATATAAATGCCCACCGGCAGTTTCTGGAATTTTTCTCCAAGTCCATCCCATCGAAAGTTACCTTTTATACCGCACAAAGCATTCCGTTGCAGGTAACGCACTGTTCTTCCATTTGCATCAAAAATGGTAATATTTGCAACATAACCCGGCGATGGAAAGCTGTAATCAATGGTTGCAAAATCATCCATACCATCGTTATCGGGCGATACAATTTCAGGACTCAGCTTTACATCTCCCTGCACCTGCAAATCAAGCCTGTATTGAGAATTTTTATAGGTTGGTGTGCCGTAGCCAACGCTGGTTGCCGCACTATGCCAGTTGGCTTCATTTTGTGTTGTGGCATTGTAATCTATACGTTCCAATGCTACGCCTTCCCGGTTATCAATCAGTTTAAAATGCCATTTTTCATTGTACTTTAATTCATCAATAATATTTCCCTGTGCATTTAAAATAATCACATCTCCTTCATCATCATTAAACGATGGCATGGATGCAACCGTTACAAATGCATCCATATTTTGTGTAATAAAATCCCGCTTTACAATTGCAGGGTCTTCAGTTATCACCATAAAATCCTGCGGAAACAATAAATAATTATCAGCACTGAGTTGTTTTATACTGCTGATAACACCGGATGTATTTCGGTTGGCAATGTACATTTGTTTTAAATCAATAATCTTATTGCTGCGGTTATAAATCTCTACATAATCGGTTCCATTTGCTTTTGGGTTGAAAAGAATTTCATTGATGACCATATCCAGACTATCGCCCACAGTACTTAACCCAAGCCTTGCATTATTTTTTGTTCCGATGAAATTACCCTTGCAATCTGTAACGGCCGATACGGTAATTGTATAAACTTTATTTTGAGCAAGCGGGGTATTTAATCGCAAGGTTACTTTATTAAAAGGTGGCGCAACTGCAATGGCCGATTGAGGAATACCGATACCATCGCTGATGCTGTAATTGCCGGCTGTAGCAGCTTTCAGGCTATCCAAAGGTTCATCAAACACCAGGCTAATGTTTAAGCTGTCTGTTGCGAAGGCCCTAAGTAATTGTGGAGCTGTTGGATCTGCATTAACTGCATCAACTGAATTTTTCTTTGCAGGTGTGCCACCTTTTATATCTGTACTTGCTTTCCAGTTTGTAAACCCACTGCAGGGATTTTTGGTATCAATCATTTCCAATGACCAGCCGCCATCTTTTTTTAATTCATTCTGGTACCAGGTATC
>JAYURR010000202.1:0-8606 GCA_043756605.1 Chitinophagaceae bacterium | reverse complement strand
CAATAGCATAAGGTTCATTTGTAGGCTCCAGTAAGCCGGTCAATAAGTATTCTTCCTTCATGGGCTGGGGCGCCATTTTTGGGTAAATGCATGACGAGCCGAGAAATAATAATTTAGTTACCCGGTTTTTATAAGCTGCATGAATGATATTGGTTTCAATCATCAGGTTATCATAAATAAAATCAGCTTTGTAAGTTTTGTTAGCCATGATGCCACCAACTTTTGCCGCAGCTAAAAAAACATGATCAGGTTTTTCTGTTTCAAAAAAATCATTTACAGCCTGCTGGTTACGTAAGTCAAGTTCTTTACTGCTGCGGCAGATAATATGAGTATATCCTGCGGCAGTAAGTTTTCTTACTATAGCACTTCCAACCAGGCCACGGTGTCCGGCAACATATATTTTATCTGTTGTTTTCATGTGTTAATGTTCTAATAAACCTTTTACCGTAAAGCCATTTTCAATCAGCAGTTTTTCCTGTTTAACCAATACAATATCATACTCAACCATTTCTTTTACCAGTTGCTGTAAGGTATAAGCAGGTTGCCAGCCTAACTGTTCTTTTGCTTTGGTTGCATCACCAATAAGTATATCAACTTCAGTTGGCCTGAAATAGCGGGGATCAACTTCAGTAACAGTTGTACCTGTTTTTAAATTGTAATCAGCATTGCTGCAAGATTTTATTACCGCTATTTCATTTTCATCTGTTCCTGTAAAATCTATTTCTATTCCAACAACATCAAAAGCCAGCCGCACAAATTCCCTTACGGTAGTTGTTACACCGGTTGCTATTACATAATCTTCCGCTTGCTCTTTTTGCATCATCAGCCACATGGCCTGCACATAATCTTTAGCATGCCCCCAGTCCCGT
The DNA here is from genome assembly GCA_043756605.1 of Chitinophagaceae bacterium. Lineage (GTDB taxonomy): Bacteria > Bacteroidota > Bacteroidia > Chitinophagales > Chitinophagaceae > Ferruginibacter. Next base: position 7,737 of record JAYURR010000202.1, on the reverse strand, counting down.
TGGGCATTCAGGTTACCTAAGTATAATTTATCCTGGAGGCCAAGAGCAATTCTTGCAACTGCTCTTGTAATTTTTCTTGTTACAAATGTTTCACCCCTGAGCGGGCTTTCGTGGTTAAACAAAATTCCATTACAGGCAAACATATTGTATGCTTCCCGGTAATTAACAATGATCCAGTAAGCATATAGTTTTGCTATTGCATAAGGCGATCTTGGATAAAAAGGCGTTTTTTCATTTTGTGGTATTTCCTGCACAAGCCCATATAATTCGGAACTGGATGCCTGGTAGATCTTTGTTTTTTTAGTTAGCCCAAGCAATCGAACTGCTTCCAGTATTCTCAATGTGCCAACGCCATCCACATCAGCGGTGTATTCGGGTGTTTCAAAACTTACCTGCACATGGCTCATTGCACCGAGGTTATAAATTTCATCGGGCTGTACTTCCTGTACTATCCTTATAATATTTGTACTGTCGGTAAGATCGCCATAGTGTAGTACAAAATGTTGATTTTCTATATGCGGATCTTCATAAATATGGTCAATTCGCTGGGTATTAAATAAAGAACTTCGCCTTTTTATCCCATGCACTTCATATCCCTTACTTAATAAAAGTTCAGCAAGGTATGCTCCATCCTGGCCGGTAATTCCGGTAATAAGTGCTTTCTTCATATTTGTAAACTACATATTTTCCAGTTTAAGACTGGTTTTTATTTTGTATAAAAAATTTCCAACAGGAGACCGAAGCAGGTAGTATAAAAATTTTAAACGTACCTGCCAAAGCCAAAGCATGGCAGTTTTACCAAAGTATTTTTCATAGATCTGTTTTGCATCTTTTAATGCCTTTAAATAATGAATACTACTGGTTCCGGCAGGGGCAAAATTAACTAAAATCAATTTTATAAATACAAAAGATTCATCAGCAATGCGGCAAAGAAAATCATAATCCATGCCTATTTTTTCAGTCTTATCATACAAGCCATATTTGTCGTGCAGTGTTTTTTTAACAAACATAGTTTGATGGCAGATACTCCGCATTCCCCTGTAAAGTTTCGATTTTTCAAATGGTTTGCCTATTACAACCTTTTGATTTCCTCTTATCAATTGGTATTTGCCATGTACCCATTGTATAGCAGGGTTTGCTTCAAATGTTTTGGTAACTGTTGTAATAGTTAATGAATCATAGAAGGTATCACCTGAATTAAGCATCACCACAATATCGCCGGTGGCCATCAGCACACCTTTATTAAAAGCATCTGCAATACCTTCATCCGGTTCACAAATCCATTTGCGGTAAGCAGGATGGCTGTTTTGCTCCAGATAATTTTTGATGTGCGTATTGGAGGAACCATCAACAATGATATGCTCAAATGGTTTTGTTTGCTGCATGTCAACAGCATTGCAGGTATCTATAGTTTCCTGAAGATTATTGAAACAGATTGTTATAACCGAGATATTTGTCATTAGCACTCTATTTAATTATTGCAGCCGCTTTGACAGCAATATTTCTCCAGTAAAAATGTTTAAAATAAGCATCCGGGATTGTATTTTCTGGATTGATGGAAATTATATGCCGGGCAAATTCATTCCAGTTATCATCAGGTATAATTTCCATTTTACCTTCTGTAATTTCAGCAGGGATGCCTATGGCGCCACTTGTTGTACTTATTACAGAGAGATTGTAACCCAATGCTTCTACAACTTTTGTTTTAATGCCGCCACCATCAATAACCGGGTTAATAAAAACATCAGCACCCTTAAAATAAAGATTGATATCGTTTACAAAACCGGCATAGATAATATTTTTATCTTTGTGATCAATAAGGTCATTGTATTTTGCTGGTAATTTATTACCGCAAATAATGATCTTATATTTAAAATCAGTTTCGGTTAAAAGCAGGGGGTTTAGTTTTTCCAGAATAATGTCAAGTGCATCCTGGTTTGGTTTATAGCCAAGTGTGCCATTGAAGAGCACTATTTTATCTGAAGGATCAATTCCATATGTTTTACAGATATAATCCCTGGCCAATTGATTTTCTGCAACTATTGGCGCTTCGCTTAATTCAAATCCATAGGTTATAACAGTACATAACTGCGGATCTAATTTAAAATCTTCAATAGCATAAGCTCTGTCATTATCCTGAATAAAAAAACTATGGTCTGCATTGGTATGTATGTACTTTTCATAATACCATAAAATACCCCACCACCATTTTCCCATGCTTTTAAAACGCAGCGATTCTATATTGTGGGAATGTACGATCAGTTTTACTTTGCAAAACCATTTTAATAAAATGCCCAGCCAGCCATAATAAGGATGTTCTATAATGAGATGTGTAATTTTTTCTTCCTGGATAATACGGCTTAGTGTAAAATAATAAAATGGATTGATGTACCGCAACCGGCTATTGCTTATTATATTTTTAATGGGATAACCTGCTGACAAAATTTTTTCATTGTCTTTTACCGTAATACAGCTAAGGTTGACAAGTTTACTTAAATGGCGGTTAAAAAAATAAATGCCTTTTTGCCCGCCCATTTCGGCAGGTATAAATTTGTAAGGCACAAGGCTTAATATTTTTACTGCTTTAGTCATTTATTTTTTTTTGCGGCGGTTATATTTACAAAAGGTGCAAACCAATATCCTTTATTGCCGGTATTTTTTATAATGATGTTAAGAATACGGGTAATTAAATTTACAACCTTGTATTTATAATTGGTGTCCCAAAAGCCAGCGGTGTATTCAGCTTTAAAGCCTGATTTATTAATAATATCGAAATAATTTTTTCTTGTGATTAGGTTCTCTGCCCAAACCCCGGTTTTGCAGTCGCAGGTATTCGTAAGTAAAAATTCAACAGCTGGTATTGGTTGATTTTTAAAATACAGAACAAGGGTATTGGTAAAATCATCAAATGCTCTTCCCCTGGTTAAGGTAACCAGTTTATCCAGATCTGCGGTATTAACTGCCGGCATCAATTCTTTTATATAGTCTTGCCGTTGTTTTTTATATAATGTATTTTCTACTTTTTTATGGTAGAAGTGGTGCTTTAGCCGCATGGCAGGATTATGAAAATTTGCTGTTGTTGTTGCATAGCACAAGGATGTAATTCCAGACTGGTAAAGTTTTGTGTAAAAAGCCCGCAGGTTGTAGATATGCTCAACAACATTTCGGGAGGCGACAATGTCTATTGTGATATTGTTTTTTTTAGCATGGTCAATTACGGCATCAATATCTCCGCTTACATAACCGGTTATAGCAATATCGAGCTTATCACAAATTGTTTTTGCATAATTGGCCCATTGCGGAAAATAATCATTAAAATATACCTGCTTAAATCCAACTAAGCCGGCTAATAAAAAAAGAGTTCCCAGCCCGGCACCATAATCCATAAAATTAGTGGCTTGCATCTCTTTGTTATTTTTTTTTACAGCAGCATTAATAATATGTGCACTGCTTTGTAACGAAAAAAATAAACGGGCTCCGCTGTGATGGTTTTTAAAATATTGTTTTGCATACTCATCTATATCGGCATCACTAAGATCAAGCCGGGCCAGCTTTTGGTACAAATGATTGGCCCGGTTATTAATTAACCGGGCTGTATCATCACTCGTTTCAATAAATTTATATTCCTGATCTTTATCCAAAATATTATTAAGCTTTTAGATCATCAGTCGTTTTATTTCTGTTTTTCCAGGCCATAAAAAAGCAAAGCAAAATAACCAGCACTGCAAATATGTTAGTATACCTGGCAATGTGTTCGCCTTTACGAACTGAAACAGGATCGAAAATAAATTCAATGGTATGCTTGCCTGCAGGTATAGCAAGTCCTCTTAAAGCATAATTGGTTTTGCAGTATGGGGTTTTCTTTCTATCAATATATGCTTCCCATCCATGAGGGTAATATATTTCGCTGAACACGGCAAATTGATTTGTTGAAGCATTAAATTCATATTTGATCTCGTCGTATTTGTTCTCAATTAATTTAATGTATGCCGTGGAGTCATATGCCGGCATAAATGGAACTGCAGACCTGAAGCGCTCATCAACAAAAGCAACAGCGGATGGATCGAATGAATCCAATGCAGCCATTTCTTCATCTGCATTTTTTACAAACTTAACTTCTTTAACCAGCCAGCAATTACCTGATGCATATACATTTTGAACTGCACGGTTTTGTTTTGGGTTGGCCTGGTCAGGCACTATTACATATTTCATGTTCAGCATATTCAACACAGGAAAGCTGTCTTTTACAGTTGGGTTTGCACCCCACTTTTCTATGTTTTTATAAATCTGCCTTTCAATAAGATCCTGGTAAAGGCCAAGCTTAGCAGGACTATAACCACCAATGGTATTGTGTTTGTAAGATGCAATTGCATCATTAAAAGTATTGCCAACATTTATGCTGTATCCATTTCCATCGGGAAAGGCCAGGTTAAGTACCCTGTAATAACCGGTATCAGTTTTCAGTTGTAAATCTGCGTTGGTATCATTGTAACTGAATTCCAGCTCCGATGCTTCAATAAAATTCTCTTCTTTTAAATATCTTTTGCTTACGCCAAACAAATCAATGATGCAGAAGAGAATTAAAATACCATAAACCACTGCAGACTTTATCATATGCTTTGCATACAAGAACATTAAAGCAACCAACACAGCCATAAAGCCAAGCGTGCGCAACATATCACTTAAATAGAATGCCTGACGATCTTCTTTAAGTGCGCTAAAATAACTGCGGCTGAAATCTGCTCCCTTACCCTGCAAAGCATCATTGATGTTTTTACGCAATTCGCCGGTTGCTGTATTGGTAAAATCTGAAAAGAAATAGAACAGGCCCAAAACAGCCACGGTACCACCTGCGATATACAGACATTTTTTAAAGAGCTGCCATATTTTTTCCTTACTTGTTTTTACAAACTCATCTAAAAAGATAACTGCCAGTAATGCAACTGAAAGTTGTGGTATTACCAGCGCCATGGATGGAGCCCTGAATTTTTTATAAAAAGGAAAATGGTCAAAAAGAAAATAATTCACAGCCTCAAAATTTTTGCCCCAGGCCAGTACAATACCAAATATGGTAATAGCTACCAGCCACCACCTGTGTTCACTTTTTGATAAGAAGGCACCGAATAAAAACAGTAAACAGATAATGGCACCCAGGTAAACAGTTCCTTGTGTGCTTAACAATTCGCCCCAATACATGGGAGATGATTGTGCAATCTGTTGGGCAAATCCCTGCGGTAAGGTTTGTGCATTTTCCTGTAAAACGCCAATTGCTTTTGACTCTTCACCAAGTCCTTCAGCCGAGCTACCACCAAATGCATTAGGAACCATTAAGGTCATAGTTTCGGCTTTGCCATAGCTCCACATAAAGGCATAATCTTTATCAAGACCGCCTTTTGTTGCATTCTTTTTTTCTTTTTGAGTTAACTCACTGCGGCCACCACGCATGGTTTCTTTGGTGAATTCATACGTTGGCCAGTAACCCAAAGCCATAGTGCCCAGAATAACTGCACCAATGGCAATACTGATGCCTCCCGTAATCAATAAATGTTTTATTTTTTTCTGCCTGATAGTTTTAATGATAAACGGAACGGTCATGAATATCGCTATCAATAAAGTATAATAAACTATCTGCTGGTGATTCTGGCTTAACAGCATTATACCAGAGAGTAACAGAGTGGCTGAACCTATCCAGTATTTTTGCCTGAAAAGTAACTGTAATCCTGCAAGTACGGCAGGTGCATAAACCATTGACAGTAATTTTGTATCATGACCCCCTGTAATTAATACTGCATTGTACGAACTATAGGCATAGGCAATACCACCCAAAATACCTATCCAGGGATTTACACCAATAACAATACAAAGTAAATAAAAGCATAAGGCCCCAATAAATAAATAAAATACAGGCTTAGGAAAACCCAATGTTAAAATATCCTGCACATATTGAGGATGTATATTTATAGGGGTTTTGGGCCCTATTGCAATTTGATATGCAGGCATTCCTCCCATCATGCTATTGGTCCATTTTGGAAAATGGCCGTATTTCTCTTTGTACTCAAAGGATTGTTGTGCCATTGCCTTCCATTGAATAACATCACTCTGCTGCACCACTTTGCCCTCCAATGCAGGCTTATTTAAAATAATGGACAGCATTAAGAAAATGATTACAGCTGCAAGATGGGGTAGTACCTGTTTGAAATTGATTTGCTTCATAAGTAGTTTTTGCTTTGGCAAAATAATGCTAAAAAATTAAAAGATGCCAGTAAAAGTATTAAAGCTTCATAAGCTTACCAATTAAAAGAGCCACTGGTTAAAGTGGCTCTTTTATATACGAACAAATCTGTATTAATTTCCCATTCCCTGCGAAGCGTTTTGCATACTGTCCATTTCACCTCTCATGCTTTTCTTTTTAAACAGCGATACATCCATTTTGCCAAAGCGGTAATTAAAGTTAAGGCGTAAAACCTGTGGATCTCTGCGGCGGCTGTTATCCTGCACAAAAAACAGTGATTCTGAATGGGTGGCGTATAATTTGGTTCTGAAAATATCATTCATCTGCAAGGTTAAAGATGCAGCTTTGTTTTTCATAAAATCTTTTTTAATGGCGATATCAACACCATAATTAGGTTTTATGTAACCCTGTGCACCAACCTGGCTTCCGCCAAACATCATCATCATACCACCACCACCGCCGCCTCTTCCGGGAGGCAAAATGGTTCTGGCCTGGTAGTCGCCGCTTAACTGAATAGAGTAATTCTTGGGTAAAGTAAATGAGTTGTTTATTTTTCCAAACATGCTGAATTGCGAATTATTGGCACCACCTGCCATTGCACCGGCTTTTAAGGTAGAGTTATATAAATTTATATTTACGTTGAAATCCCACCACTTGGTTAATTTGGTTCTTGTTGTTAGCTCCAAACCCACATTATAACTGGTGTTGGCATTGGCATAAGAAGTGATAAGTACGGTATCAGGTTTTGGGTAATTGGTTGCGGTATCAGGATTCTTATCCCTGTACTGATAATTGGTAATTAAGTTGTTGGTATTTTTAAAATATACAGTAGCCAGAAAACTTGTTTTTTTACTCAACTGGTTCTGGTAAGATATTTCTGCCAGGTTGGTAAACTCAGGTATCAGGTTGGGATTTCCAATTGATATATTTAACGGATCAGTGATATCATAATTCGGTAACAGTTGGAAAAAATTTGGCCTGTTTACTTTGCGTGAATAATTTAACTGAATGTCAGATTTATCATTCAGCTTGTATGTAAGGAACATACTTGGAAATAAGCTGAAAGGGTAATCATTTTTAAATTTCTTGTTGGTACTGATAAGGGTTCCTGTATAAGTGGAACTTTCTGCCCGTAAACCAAGCTGGTAAGTAAAACTTTTAATTTTTTGACTGAAAGTTACATAGGCCGCATACACCTGGTCATTAAATTTATAATCGTTGCTTAATCCGGGAATCAGCTTATATTTTCCGCTGTCTAATACATAGTTTGATAAAGTACTTTCGTAATTTCTTACAGCAGCCCTTACACCCATTTCCATTTTTATGTTATCAGATATGGGATTTATAAAATCTGTCTGGGCAGTAAAAAACTTTGTTGTTCCGCCACCACCGGTACGTTCAACTCTTTCTGCTGTTTTAGCGGTGTTATTGGTGTAAAAAGATTGATTTCTGTAATCACCTGCATTTTCATTTCTACTGTTGTTGTAGTTTACATCTACTGTCCA
>JAYURR010000201.1:0-8609 GCA_043756605.1 Chitinophagaceae bacterium | reverse complement strand
AAACCGATCCAATCTGCATCCCACACAGCTTTACCAAAAAACAGGATATAGAAATTGCTGGTTTTTTTGCAGCCATATTTTCCTGGGGTAATCGTGCCACCATTATCAACAAATCAAAAGAGCTGATGCTTTTGATGGATAATGATCCACATATGTTCTGTTTAAATCATTCAGATAAAGAATTGAAAAATCTGCTGCATTTTAAGCACCGCACATTCAATTCAACCGATTTACTGTATTTTATTTCATTCTTTAAAATGCACTTTTTAAAAAATGAAACGCTGGAAAATGCTTTTACGCAATGGATGACAGTAAATGATAAAACTGTTGAAAATGGTATCGCAGGATTTTACGATTATTTTTTTTCGTTGGCAGATATTCCTGAAAGAACAAGGAAGCACATTGCATCTCCACTTAAAAATTCAAGCTGCAAAAGAATAAACATGTTTTTGCGTTGGATGGTACGCAGCGATGATAAAGGTGTTGATTTTGGTATCTGGAAAAACATTTCGCCTGCACAACTCATTTGCCCGGTAGATGTACACGTGGCAAGGGTTGCCAAACAATTAAACTTAATGCAAAGGCAACCCATTGACTGGCAAACTGCGTTGGAATTAACCGCTTATTTGCGTACATTAGATAATGCCGATCCGGTAAAATATGACTTTGCTTTATTTGGAACAGGAGTGATGGAAAACAAAACGCAGATTGGATTGATTAAATAGATTTCGCTGATGGATCATGCTGAATTAATAAATCTTCTGAATAAAGAAATGTCAATTGATATTGCTGAAAAAATATCATATTCAGAATTGCATTCGCAATTATCAACCTACATTAATATGTTGATAAAAGATGATTTTGATAAACTGATTACTTACCTGTACCGCATTGATGTAAATGAACAGAAATTAAAATCGCTGCTGCGGCAAAAAGCGGATGAAGATGCCGGAAATATAATTGCCACACTGATTATAGAAAGGCAACAGCAAAAAATAAAAACCCGTCAGCAGTTCAGCCAACAGGATAATGATTTTGACGAGGAAGAGAAATGGTAAGTACTATTGCTGTTATATTTGTTTTGCAGTTGTGTTGCTGCCAAACATAAGCTCCTGCACTTTTTCCTTGTCCTCCTTTTCTTTCTTAAGATCGAACATGGTACCAAAAATATGATCCCATAAAGTAGAACTTACACCAAAACCCAACTCTACGTTTTTATAATGATGCAGATGGTGGTTGCGCCACAAAGGCTTCATCCATTTAAAAGGCGGGTTCCAGGCATGTATGGCATAATGCATGCTGCCATAAATAAGGTAACCAAATAAAAATCCCGAAAAAAAAGCAAATACATAAACTGATGCTCCAAATAAATATGCAAGCAGGTACATGATGCTGAACACAGTTACGGCCAACAGCAAACTGGGCACCGGCGGCATAAACAGGCGTTCTTTATCTCTGGGGAACTCGTGGTGATTACCATGTATTACGTAAACAATTTTTTTTGCCTTTTCACTTTCAGCAAAAAAATGAAACACAAAGCGGTGTATTGTATATTCAAACAGCGACCACAAAAACATACCTGCCGTAAAAATAAAAGCAGTTTGCAGTGCTGTAAAGGCTAATTTGTAAACACTAAAATAAAGCATTAAAACAATTATGGGAACATACATTCCCCAGATAACGAGCGGGTGCGTTTTTGTTAAATATTCCAGGTACTGATTTTTGAATAACCTGGCCTGGCCTTTATTATGAATTTTATCGAAATGCATAGCGGTTAATTAAAAACAAAATTAAATAAAAAATCATTTATCTGCAATTACCTTACCAGTTTTTCCATGATATAAATGGCTATTTTTGAAAGATTAAAATAATATTATGAAACTGGTAACTTTTTTAAATGATGGTCACGATCAATTGGGTATTGTAGTAAACCAAAAAATTTACTCACTGGAAGAGTTGCATCGTGATTTACCCAATTCGATGGCTATGTTCCTAAATTATTGGGATGAACTGATGCCCATGGCCCGAGCTGTAGAGCAAAAAGTAAAAGATAATCTGGTGCGTAATGAAATGGGTCTGCCTTTTACAGATGCAGAACTATTTGCACCGGTGCCAACGCCAACAAGCTGCAGGGATGGTTATGCGTTTCGGCAGCATGTAGCCGCAGCAAGGCGCAACAGAAAAGTGGATATGATTGACGAATTTGATCAATACCCCATTTTTTATTTTACCAACCACAACAGCATACAGGGCCCGGGCAATATTGTTTGCATGCCCGATCATTTTCAAAAACTTGATTTTGAATTGGAGGCATCCATTGTAATTTGTAAACCGGGCCGCAATATTAAAGCTGCTGATGCAGATGAATATATTGGTGGCCTGATGATAATGAACGACATGAGTGCCAGAACCCTGCAGATGGAAGAAATGCTGCTGAACCTTGGCCCGGCAAAAGGAAAAGATTTTAGTACCATAATTGGCCCCATGCTGGTTACATTAGATGAGCTGGAAAAATTTGAAGTGCCTTGCAAAGAAGGCCATTCCGGTAAAGCATGGAACCTGGGCATGAAGTGCAGGGTGAATGGTGTACAGGTTAGCCAAGGCAATCTTGCAGATATGGACTGGACCTTTGCCGAAATTATTGAGCGTTGCAGCTACGGCGTTAACCTGATGCCTGGCGATGTTATTGGCAGCGGCACCGTTGGTACTGGTTGTTTTTTAGAGTTAAATGGTACCGGCATATTAAACGATCCGGCTTTTGTACCGCAGTGGTTGCAGGAAGGCGATGTGGTAGAAATGGAGATTGATGAATTAGGTTTGTTAAGTAATACGATTGTAAAGGACGAGAGTGATTTTTCAATTCTTGCATTAAAAAAAATGTAGAAAATAATGCTGATTAATTTAAAAGATATTAAACCGGCTGATGCTCAAAACTACCTGCAGCATGCCATTGCGCCACGCCCAATATGTTTTGCATCAACCATTGATAAAGCAGGAAATGTGAATCTGAGTCCATTTAGTTTTTTCAATTTATTTTCTTCCAATCCGCCGGTGGTAATTTTTTCTCCTGCAAGAAGAGTAAGAGATAATACCACCAAACATAGTTTACAAAACATTTTAGAAGTGCCCGAAGTGGTTATTAATATTGTTGATTATGATATGGTGCAGCAAACCTCGCTTGCAAGTTGTGAGTTTGCAAAAGGAACCAACGAATTTATTAAAGCTGGTTTTACCGAAGAAAAAGCAGCCGTTGTTACACCGCCGATGGTAAAAGAAAGCAAGATAAAGTTAGAATGTAAAGTGTTAGAAGTAAAGCCACTTGGTACCGAAGGCGGTGCCGGTAACCTGGTAATTTGCGAAGTACTTTGTATGCATATTGATGAAAGTATTCTTGATGAAAATAATAAAATAGATCAAACAAAAATGCATCATGTAGCACGGCTTGGCGGCGACTGGTATGCAAAAATTGATGAAACAAATTTATTTAAAGTTGCCAAACCAAATACACAATTGGGTATTGGTGTAGATGCATTACCCGAAAGCATCCGCAAAAGCAATGTACTTAGCGCAAACAATTTAGGCCAGTTAGCCAATGTACATGAAATGCCTTTTGTTGATCCTGCTTATGATGATGATAAACTGAAAAAAATCATTCAGTATTTTTCCATCAATCCCGATGATATGGATAAAGAATTGCACAGCTACGCAAAAGAACTGCTTGATGCAGGTAAGGTACATGAGGCCTGGCAGGTGTTGCTGGCAGATGTGTAGCAAACATTAAATTAATTTTTGTAAATTTGTTTTATGTCAGCAGCCGAAAAAATATTACCTAATTACACTTACGGAGAATACTGCCATTGGGAAGGCCGTTGGGAAATAATTGAAGGTATTCCTTATGCGATGAGTCCTTTGCCAAGATTGCGGCACCAGGAAATAGCAGGCAATATATATTTTGAATTTAAGTCTGCTTTAAAAAATAACGATTGTTGTTGTAAGGCTTTTTTGCCTTTAGATTATAAAATTTCTGAGAACACCGTTTTACAACCGGATGTTTTAGTTGTATGTAATCCCGAAATGGATAAAAAAGTACTTGAAAAAACACCTCAAATAGTGGTGGAAGTTTTATCGCCATCTACTATGTTAAAAGACCGGAATTCTAAGTTTTACATTTACCAGGATGAGAAAATACCGTACTATATTATTGTTGAGGTTGATAAAAACGAAATAGAAGTTTACCATTTAAAAGAAGATGGAAAATACCTGTTAGAAAAAATATCAACCGGTTTACCCTATACTTTTCATTTGGATACAGACTGTTCTGTAGATGTAGTACTTGATAATATCTGGGATTAGCAAATATCTTATTTTCTCATTTATCTTTTCAGATTTTTTATGTTTAAGCTGATCTTCGCCCTCTTATTCCCTGCTTTTTGTTTTGCCCAAAAAACTTACAATTATAAAAATCTTGTGCTCGAAGGTGGCGGCGTACGTGGGCTTGCATACGCAGGCGTGTTTAGCGTGCTGGAGCAAAAAGGGATTATACAACAGATAGAAAAAGTAGGTGGCTCCTCTGCAGGTTCTATTGCCGGCATGCTTTTATGTGTTGGTTATAATGCTGCAGAAATTGACAGCCTGATGATGGAACTGCCGGTTCAAAAATTTAAAGATGGCTATGGCGGACTTATTGGAAAATACAAAAGGCTTAAAAATGATTTTGGTATTTTTAAAGGTAGGGCATTTGAAAAATGGTTGCAGCAACTGGTTGCACATAAAACAGGCAACAGAAATTTAACGTTCGAACAATTGCATCAGTTACGCCTGAAAAATAATCTCTTGTATAAAGATTTGTACTGCACAGGTACAAACCTCAGCAAACAGCAACTGGAAATTTTTAGTTTTGAAAACACGCCTGATATGCCCATCGCACTGGCAGTACGCATCAGCGGTGGTGTACCACTTTATTTTGAACCGGTTGCTTTGGATAATCAATTGCTTAAAATAAAAAAAAACGATAGCACTTCTTTCATTAATTATTATGTAGATGGCGGCATGCTAAGCAATTATCCAATCAGCATGTTTGATACCTGTGAAGGAGCAAGCACAAATCCGCTGTTTTGCGATAAGGTAAAATTCAACAACCAAACCATTGGTATTAAGTTAGAGCGGCCACAGCAGATTGATTCGCTCAATCAAAACAGTACAAGAATACCAGCTTATGATATTAATAAATTTTCGGGTTACCTCGCTGCATTTTCAAACTTACTTATGGAAACACTCAGCAGAAAATACCCAAGACTTGAAAATGAAAAAAGCCGGACCATTTATGTAAGCCAGGGAAACATTTCTTCCATCATTAAAAAAACAAAGCAGCAGGATAAACTGCTGCTTTACCAAAACGGCGTTACGGCCGCAAATAATTTCTTCTTACATAATTAATTACCGCCTCCTAAATATCCTCCAAAAACTTTCTTAAGCAAATCTGTTGTTCTTGCTGCAAAATTATTGCGGATGTTTTTTTCTTCTTTTGCCACCAGATCAAATAATGCATTGGTTGCTTTCATGGTTACAAAGCCACTCAGATCGGGATTTATTTTTTTAAACACAATCGGCAGGCTGTTGTATTTATTAACCATATCGCTGTAATATTTGGTTGCATTCACTTTATCAAGCGAAGCTTTAATAACCGGCAAAAATGCAGCTGTTAACTGCGCCGTGGTTTTTTCTCTAAAGAAGTGAGTAGCGCTGGTGTCACCGTTTCTAACCAGCCCAATTGCATCCTGTATCGTCATGCTTTTAATGGCATTTACAAAAATTGGTTTTGCATAACCTGCAGCATCCTCGGCACCACGGTTTATTTGCAAAATGGCTTTATCAACCATACTTCCCAGGCCCAGATCCCGTAAAGTATTTTCTACTTTTTTTGCATCATCCGGCATTAATATTTTGTAAAACGCATCTTTAAAAAATCCATCTTCTTTATTAAGTTTTAACACAGCGCCCACCAAACCCTGGCTCAGCGCTTCTTTAATGCCCTCGCCGGCCTCACCTTCGGTAACGCCGGTCATTTGCGGCAATTGCTTAATTACATCGCAGCCATAAAACAAGCTGCCAAACATGATGGCAAATAAAACTCTTTTCATTTTTTGCATTTTAGTATCTTTTAAAAATAAGCAAGATTTTGTTATTATATATCTGTTAGACCCGCAAATACACAAATGAGTTGTATGCGGTATATTTGCAGCTAAATTGAAAAGGAATCAGACATTAGTCATTAAGTCAATAGTCATCTTTCCAAAGTGAAAAGCATCAAATCCCTTACTGACTAACGACCAATGACTAATGACCAATGACTAAACTTATGAGTACACAACATTTATCAGAGCAGGAAATCATCCGCAGAGAAAAATTAACAGAGTTAAATAAAATGGGAATTGATGCCTACCCGGCAGCATTGTATCCTGTAAACAGCACTTCGGTTTATATAAAAGAAAATTATAAAGGTGCGGACTTCGACCATACTCAGTCAGACAAAGATTTGTTTGCCAATGTATGTATTGCAGGCCGCATAATGAGCGTACGTGATATGGGCAAGGCAAATTTTGCAGTGCTGCAGGATTCGGTTGGTAAAATTCAGTTTTATATTAAGCAGGATGATATTTGCCCCGGCGAAGATAAAAGCATGTACCAAACCGTTTGGAAAAAATTAATTGATATTGGTGATATAGTTGGCATTAAAGGATATGTGTTCACCACCAAAACGGGTGAGACTTCTATCCATGTAAGAGAGTTTTCAATTCTAACAAAATCATTACGTCCGCTGCCGATTGTTAAAGAAAAAGATGGCGAAGCTTTTGATGAAGTAACCGATCCTGAATTTCGTTACAGGCAACGTTATGCCGATCTTATTGTTAACCCATCAGTTAAAGAAACATTTATAAAACGCACTAAAATGGTTAACGCCATTCGTGAGTTTTTAAATGAGCGTGGTGCATTGGAAGTGGATACACCGGTTTTGCAAAGCATACCAGGTGGCGCTGCTGCAAGGCCGTTCAGCACACATCACAATGCATTGGATGTACCGATGTACATGCGTATTGCAAACGAACTCTATTTAAAAAGATTGATAGTTGGTGGGTTTGAATGGGTGTACGAATTTAGCCGCAACTTTCGCAATGAAGGTATGGACCGTACACACAATCCTGAGTTTACCGTACTTGAATTTTATGTGGCTTACAAAGATTATGAGTGGATGATGGATACCACCGAGCTGATGCTTGATAAAGCTGCCACTGCAACAAACGGCACTACCAAAGTGATGGTAGGTGATAAAGAAATTGATTTTAAAGCTCCGTACAAAAGAATTACCATGTACGATGCAATTAAAGAACATACCAGTTTTGATATTAGCGAAATGGACGAGGCCGGTATACGTAATGTTTGCCGTGAATTAAAAATACACGCCGATGAAAAATGGGGCAAGGGAAAACTGATTGACGAAATTTTTGGCAGCAAATGCGAAAGCAATTATATACAGCCAACTTTTATAACAGATTACCCGGTAGAGATGAGTCCGCTTACAAAAAAGCACCGCAGCAAACCCGGACTGGTAGAGCGTTTTGAGCTGATGTGCAACGGTAAAGAAATTGCCAATGCTTACAGCGAGCTGAACGACCCCATTGAGCAGCGTGAACGTTTTGAAGAGCAAACTAAACTGATGGAACGTGGCGATGATGAAGCCATGTTTATTGATTATGATTTTTTACGTGCCCTGGAATATGGCATGCCCCCAACCAGCGGTATTGGTTTTGGAATAGACAGGATTGCCATGCTGCTAACCAATCAACATTCAATACAGGATGTGTTATTTTTCCCGATGATGCGGCCGGAGAAAGCGGAATAACTTTCAACAAAATTGATTTTATTTTGTTGCTATAAAAAACGGGCATTTGTTGCAAAGCTGGAATTTATTGCCTACTTTTTCTGCCAGATTAAAACCAATAAATATGAAATCTCCACTTGCTAGCAGACTTGCCGAAATAATTTTTTCTTTAGCCATAGGATTTTTTGGCGTACTCCATTTTATGAATGTGGATGCAATGAGTGGCCTGGTGCCTGATATTATGCCAGCCGATGGAAAGATTTGGATTTACATTACCGGTGGTGGATTAATTGCTGCGGCACTTGCAATCATCATCAACAAATTTAAAAAGCCTGCCTGTTATTTACTGGCAATTATGTTGCTGATATTTGTTTTTACTTTACACCTTAAACCCGCCATGGATGGTAACCCTGGTAATCTTTTAAAAGATACGGCATTAGCAATGGCCGCTATTATTATTGGCAATATCCGGTATAAATAAAACAGTAAATCCTCCCGGTAAAAAAAGGGAGGATTTACGGCTTAACTTTTATGTTTTTTTAGCTTTCGTTTTACGGTTAAGTAATCCAGAAAATAAATTACCCTTACTGAAAGGCTGTTGAACTGATTGCCGCTAATTGTGTTACCAAGGTTTTTTGTGTAATTTTTTTCAAACTCACGGTTAAAATTTTCGCCAATATCTTTCCATACAATACTAAAAAAACTACCCTGGGCAAACTGCCAGTTATAA
>JAYURR010000200.1:0-8676 GCA_043756605.1 Chitinophagaceae bacterium | reverse complement strand
AAGAGATGAAAGGAAAATGTTGGGGAGATAATATTTTTATTAACCCGCCTTCGACATCCCGATAATTATCGGGACAGGCTGACAGCTTTTTTGTTTTTAGAATTACATGCTTGATAAGAATAGAATCATCTCTTTCCTCACGCAGCATAGCACCAAAATCCATTTTACGCACCATGGTTTTAATCACCAGTGCAATTCTTTTTGTTTTGGTAGGTTCTGTTTTGGCAGTTTCAATCCATTTAGTAAAATAATTGCGGTGGCCGGGTGGCAGGCTGTTAAAGTATTTCAATGCTTCGGGTTCATCCTGCAAACACTCAAGCAATTCAGTTGGCGGAAGTATGGGAGCATGATCCATTTCGAGCTGTACTTTTACAGTGGCTCCTTTTCTTTTACCAATACCTTTGCGTATTATTGCATTTACTGTTAAAATAAAATAGCCCTTGCCCATTGGTATCAAAGCTATCTTCTCTACTTTAAAATCATCTAGCTTACCTTTTACCCGGTACGATTTTTTTACTCCAGGATTTAATTTGTCAGTAATAGCTGCTGGTACTACAATGTAGGTCCAGCCTGTTTTTTCGCCCTGTTGGGCAAATTGTAATATGGTGGTAGAGAAAGAAAGCATGTCTTACAAGATAAGAAAATAAGAAGGATTTAAACACAGTAACCAATGATTATTTTGTCAACTTATTAATTACTTTTTCAACCCTTAGGCGTTTTGTATCTTTTTCAATTTCCGGCAACCTTGCTTGTAATGTTTTTGTAAATACAGTTTTATTAATATCGTTTATAGCCGGCAAAGCATTTTCGGCATACATGGGTAACTGGTTGGTGGGGCATTTTTTTAACCGTTCGTTTAGCAGGTCAAATGCATCGGCTGTATATTTTTTTATGGCACAAAGTTTAATAAGTATGCCTACACAATGGTCGTTGGTAATTACAGATCCGTTATCGGCAGCATCAATAATTTTTGGCAATGCTTTGTAAATGGCAGCCGGGTTTTCATTGGTAATAATATCCAAAGCAATCATGCCGCCCCATTGCAGACGGTTATTTTTATTAGTAAGCAGGGCCAGTAGTTCGGTAATATATCCTGCAATCATTTGCGGCTTAAGCACAGCAATTTCGTAAATTACTTTTATGCAATCGCTCTGTATGGATATGTTTTTATTGTTAAAATTTTCAACCAGTTCTTCAACCGCTTTGGCATTGTTTGTTTTGGCAATTTGTTTTGCCAGTTCCTGGTTGGGTACTTCATCACGCCGGTTTAAGGAGGTTGCGAGTTTGTTTAGTATTGACATGCGGTAATATTTGGTATTAAATCAACACTGTTTTATTCAGCTAAATCAACTCCCCATCAACTTCCCCTTCTGCACCACATATTCCTCCTGGGTAATGGCACCTTTCTGCAGCAATGAAAATAATTTATCCAGTTCATCAGCAATCATTTGCTGCGATGGGGCAGTGGTTGCATTATTGCGGGCAATGGCTGCGGCAAGTTGGTTAGCCTGGTTGCTTATCTGCAGTGTTTTATATTCTTCCTGTGCATGGGTAATGGTATCTTTTAATAATTTGGGATGACGAATGAGCAGATATTTTGTTTCGCCTAGTTCGGCAGCGGTTTGTATATCTACATTACCAAAACCAAACAGCCGGCCCCAGATGCTTTGATCGTATTCTACGTTGTTTATTTTATCTAACGGACTTTCTTTGGAGTAGCGGGTAAAAAAACCGGTTTCATCAACAATACGCAAATTAGTTACTGCCCACAGATTGTGGCGCCAGTTTATATATTCAATCAAAGGATAAAATGCACAAACTCCAATAACTATCCAAACAACCATACTATCGGATTTCCACAGTAATAATAGTATTGATAACAGCAACCATGCAAAACAGGGCAACACTAATATTACCCAATGTTGCCTGGTTATCAATAATATTTTTTCATCTTTTTTTAGTGCTGTACGCATGAGGGAGTTTTAATGGTTTAATGGTTTTGTAAGTTAGTAAAAACTTTAAATAACTTTTGAGCAGTAAAACCAATTATCGGATTAATGGTAACAGTTGTAATTGCAAGCAGTATTTTTTTCATGTAAAAGGGTTTATCTATAAATGTAAAGAATGATTCTGGAGCTTAAACAGATTTTTGATAAGTGGAAGATACCGGCACATATGATTGAAATTAATTTACAGTAGAAATACCTATTGTATTTTTAATTTATTGGTATTAATTTTCGTAAGAATTTATATCACAAAAACAACAGGGATGAAAATTTCGAAAATCTATTACTGCCGTGAGTGCCGCATCTCTCACCATAAAACCATCAAACAACTTAAAGATTCTTTTTTAGAAAGACCCGCTAATTTCAGGGATTTGTCAAAAATTGATATATCCATACTGGAAGATTATGCTATGAAAAATGTGATTAAAAAACCAACCCATTTTACATCGCTATCACGCATGGCAACCGACATTAGTACCGAATGGAAAAACGGGCGCAGACTTACCGTGGCTTTTATGGGCGGCAAAAAGCAGGTGAAAGACCGCATCATCCGCCACGCAAAAATATGGATGGACTATGCCAATATTGAATTTGATTTTACGCACCGTAAAACACCCGCCAATGTGCGTATTGCGTTTGATGAAAACGATGGCTGCTGGAGTTTGATGGGTACCGATATCCTCTCGGAAGATAAAACATTACCTACCATGAATTTTGGATGGCTTACACCCACCACCAACGACCTGGAATATAACAGAGTAGTGCTGCACGAGTTTGGCCATACGCTTGGCTGCATACATGAGCATGAGCGGCCCGATAACGGCATACCATGGGATAAACCAAAAGTATATGAATATTACGCTAAGGTTGATGGCTGGAGTAAGGAGGAAGTGGATGAACAGGTTTTTTCCAGGTATGATATAAGCCAGATACGTGCTAACCGGCTTGATAAAAAATCAATCATGATGTATCCGGTGCCCGAAGCACTGAGCAAAGGGAATTTTTCAATTGGCTGGAACAATGGTTTATCGGATGCGGATAAAAAATTTATAGCAAAGCTTTATCCAAAAAAATAAAATGTTTTATGCAAAAAATTAAAAAGGTTATTTTTTTATTATTGTGTAGTATTGTTTTTTTGCTGCATGCAAATGCACAGACTCTCAGGAACCGGCAGCCGGGCACATTTCAATCAGTTACTAAGGCTACTCCAACCGCCGATACGGTTCCGGCACGTACGTTTACAAAAGTACAGTTGGCGCAACCCACGCAAATAAAGCAAAGAGAAGTAACACAGCCAGTAAAAGTTATACCAACCAAGCCTGTATTGATTATACAGCCAACGAAAAGCAATACGGCGGAGATAACTACAACCCCAAAAAAAGATACAGCCCTGATAAGATTGCTGTATGATGGATTTAAACCAAAAGCAAAAAGCAGTGCCGCAGATAGAATCAAGATCAGGCAAATAATTGATTCGGTTGTATCAAAAAAAGGTAAATCTCAAACTTCATCCGGCAATGAAGAACTGGATTATCAGACATTGGTACGCATTATTGATTCGTTGCTGAAGGCGAGTAAAATTGATTCAAGCAAAGTGCTGGTTGATACACCCGCTGTAAAGCAGGTTGATACAACTGTTGATAATATTAAAGAAGAAAAAAGAGGTGCAGGGCGATTTATTAAAAATTATGGCTGGCTGATTGCATTGGCAGCAATGCTTTTGGCAGGCCTTGTTTTTTTTATATTGAAAAGAAAAAGGGGTAATGCAGCACAACACAAAATATTTTTTTCTTACGCCTGGGATCAGGATGAAGCCTTGATTGTGCAGTTATACAACAGTTTAAAGAAAGATGGATTTAACGTTGTTAAGGATAAAGAAAACATGGGTTACAAAGGAGTGATTTCAAAATTTATGAGTGAAATTGGTGCTGCCGATTTTGTGATAGTTGCCATCAGTGATAAATACCTTAAATCTAAATTCTGCATGTACGAGTTGTATGAAATTTTCCGCAACTCGGGTATGGACAGGGATACTTTTGGTAAAAAACTTTTTCCGATACGGATTGATGAATCGCTTGACCTGGGCAACCCTGATGTGGTAAACGGATATATTAGATACTGGAAAGAACAGGAGCAGGAATGGACAAAAAGAGTAAAAGACGAAAGCGATTCCATCACCGAAGAACAGGCCAGGCAATTTCAATTTATAAAGCGGCTGGTTATTGATATTAGGAATATTTTATCCTGCCTGTCGGATATTAATTCTTTAAACCTCGTTGCACTTAAATCGAATGATTTTGCAGATGTAAAAGCGTCTTTGAATCGGTCTATTGATTTAAAATATTAAGAAAACTCAGCAGTTTTGTTTTTTAATTCTTCTTCTTTTATGTTAATGTCTATTTTTTCTTTCTTTATGCCGAAGCGTAATAATGAAAATATGGCCATATACATATTCGCAATCCAAACCAGGGCAAAGCCCGCAATGATATACCCACGCCAATCTGGAAATAATAATTTGTATTTGCAAACTATTAATACCGCAATTGTTACGTAGTGACTAAAGCAATATTCGCACGTAAAGAGGTAAAAAAACTTTCTTTTTGCAAGCGATTTGGATTGCTTGCTGCATTTTACACAAAACTCTCTCGGCTCTCTAAAAACTTCTTCATGCGTTACCGTCCACGCAATACAGGCCACGGGTATAGCCAGTGTAAATAACCATTGTATCTGCGTTGCCCAGGATTGTAGTTCCATAATTAAAAATTTATTTCTGGTTTATTAAATAGTTATTGTGTAAAAATAAAATCCCCAATTCAAAATCCTTTTGGTTAGAAACATTATAATTGAAGCAGGCCGGTTTTATACAACGTGTTCACGGGTTTGTTATCCCAAAATAATTCAAAATCTTCAAGTTCGGCCAGTTCATAATCTGCTTTTACATCCAGGAGGGTTAATATTTTAGGGTTTGATATTGAGAGTAGCTGCAAAATATTTGCCAACCATGCTCCTTGCTCCTTATCAACCTTAATATTGATGGTTTCTTTCTTTGTTTCAAAAGTAAGCGATAACATTTCCCATTGGTTACCTTTTTTACTTTTAATGATGGTTTCTGTTTTGGGTTGATTGCCCAGGAAAATAATTTTTGTATTTGGGTTTGAGTTTGTGAGTTCAACTTCCTCAATAGCTTTAATAATATAATCGGGTTCAATGGTGGTTCTTGGTACTTTTTGATCGAACCATTTTTGCAAAGGATAATCAAAGCAGGCACCATGCATATAATTAAGTAAAGATTTTTTTAAACCAAAACTAAAACTTTCATGATGGGCACCGGTTGGGTCGGTATGTTCAATATCGTTGTTGGCAAAGGTTCCTATGGCTTCTGATACTTTTTTTACCAAATATTTTTCGGGCTGCAAACCAACCGGGCTGTGGGCCGTCATGGTAAACAAATGCCAGAATGCCGATTGTAAAATACCAGCTTCAAAAAGCTGGCGAACCATTTCCAATGAGTCAATAGTTTCCTGCGCCGTTTGTGTGGGGAAGCCATACATGAGGTAAGCATGCACCATAATACCGGCTTCGGTAAAATGTTTATTTACTCTGGCAACCTGTGCAACAGTAATTCCTTTTTGTATAAGTTCCAGCAACCGGTCCGAGGCAACTTCCAGTCCGCCGGAAATGGCAATGCAACCTGATGCTTTTAATAAGATGCAAAGATCTCTTGTAAAACTTTTTTCAAAACGTACATTGGCCCACCAGCTTACGGTTATTTTTCTGCGGATGATCTCAATTGCCAAAGCACGCATTAAAGCTGGCGGTGCAGCTTCATCCACAAAGTGAAAACCATTTTGCCCTGTTTGTGCAATCATTTCTTCCATGCGGTTGCAAAGTAATGATGCGGTGATGGGTTCGTAATTTTTTATATAATCCAGACTGATATCGCAAAAAGTACATTTACCCCAGTAACAACCGTGTGCCATGGTAAGTTTATTCCAGCGGCCATCGCTCCATAAACTGTGCATGGGGTTAATTACTTCAATGGCCGAAATATATTTGTCTAAATAAAAATCGCTGTAATCCGGTGTGCCCACCTGTCCCTGTTTGTAATCGGTGCAGGCTGTATTATTAATGTAGGTTACCTGGCCATCAACTAAAGTAAAAGTCCGTTTTAATTCTTCTTTTGTTTTTTCTCCCTGTATATGTTGAATTAATATTTCCAGCGGTGCTTCTCCATCATCCAATGTAATAAAATCGTAAAATTCAAAAACACGTGCATCAGATAAAGAACGCAGTTCGGTATTGGCAAAACCACCGCCCATGGCTATTTTTACAACCGGATGATTTTTTTTGATCCATTGCCCGCAGCGTAAAGAAGTATATAAATTCCCCGGAAAAGGGACAGAGATTGCTACCATTTGGGGTTGCAGAGTTTCCATCTTTTTTTGTAAAATATCAATCAATATTTTATCAAGATAAGTTAAAGGTTGTTTCAGGGCTGTGTACAATTCATCAAAACTGTTTGCACTTCTGCCCAGCCTTTCTGCATAACGGCTGAAACCAAAATGTTCATCCACGGTTTCTTTGATCAGGTCACTCAGGTCTTCAAGATACATGGTTGCGATATGTTTTGCTTTATCCTGCGTGCCCATGCTGCCAAAGGCCCATTTCAGATCATCAAGCTGGGCAAAACGTTCTGCTTCGGGCAAAAAATCTCTTTTACAAATCAGGTGAGCAAGTGTAGGACTCTTACCTTGCAAAAACAACATCACAGCATCAATGGTATTTATGTAATCATCCTGCAGGGCAATTATCCTTGCAGCATTTGCGGAATGTTCTTTTTGCTGAGCATTAATTTCGGTAAACAAATTTTGCAATCCCGTTTTAGAAAATAAGGCCACGGTAACTTCAATGCCCAGGTCGGCCTGGAAGGATCTTATTTTTTTTGTGTTGAGAAAACCTTTCAGGTAAGCCGTTGCCGGGTAGGGCGTGTTTAGCTGGGTGAATGGCGGTGTTATTAATAAAATACTCAAGTATGACACGAATTTTACGAATTACACAAATTACACGAATTATACTAATAATTGTAATTCGTGTAATTTGTGTAATTGAATTTAATTCGTGTAATCTGAATTAAATTGCAGCATGACTCCTGAAAGAAATGAACGACTTACTTCAGTATTAAACAAGCGCCAGCCCGATCTTACGGTGTTATTGGAAAATGTTTTTGATCCGCACAATATTTCGGCGGTAATGAGAACCTGTGATGCGGTAGGCATACAGGACATTTACATTCTTAATACAAAAATTCCAGCACATAAAAAATGGGGCGCTAAAAGTTCATCCAGTGCTGCAAAGTGGCTGAGTGTTCACCAGTTTACCGATGCTATTGCATGTTTTGCTGAACTTAGAAAACATTATAAAAAAATATACACAACTCATTTAAGCAGCGATGCTGTTGGCCTGCACCAATTAAATTTAACCGAACCAGTGGCCCTGGTCTTTGGTAACGAGCACAGCGGCGTAAGTGAAGACATCATTTCCATGGCTGATGGGAATTTTATTATACCACAGGTTGGTATCATCAAATCCCTGAATATTTCTGTAGCCTGTGCGGTAAGTTTGTATGAAGCCTACCGGCAAAAAACAAATGCGGGGCATTATGATGATGTAAAACTGGAGGGTGAAAAACTTAAATCACTTCGTGATGAATGGGGATTTATTGAAGAATGATTTTTTTGCCCGTAAGTCGTTTGTAATTTACATTTAACTGTATTCCGTCTTCCCGACTTCCCGGCTATATTTTTTATGTGACAGGTAATTGATAAAAATGGTTTCATTATTCTGTTTCATTTCCAATAACTTTATTGCACAAATTAATTTGTATGAAGAAATTATTTCTCCCGGTATTATTGTTTATCAGCTTTTGTTTATCTGCACAAAATAAAAAACCTCTAGACCACTCTGTTTACGATGGCTGGAAAAGTGCTGGTGAAAGATTCATCAGTAATGATGGGCAGTATGCAGTGTATACCATTAACCCGCAGGAAGGTGATGGCGAATTAATAATTCAGCATTTGTCAACCCAAGCCAAAAGAACTATTGCCCGTGGTTATAATGCTGTTATTACCGAAGACAGCCGCTATGTTGTTTTTAAAATAAAACCAGTTTTCCTGGAAACCCGCCAGGCAAAAATTAAAAAGAAGAGGCCTGATGATATGACCAAAGATTCAATCGGCATTGTTGAGCTTGGGAAAGATGATGTATTGAAGTTTGCGAGGATAAAGGGGTTTAAAACTCCGGAGAAAGGTTTTGGAGTTGTTGCATACCAAATGGAAAAAACTTTGCCTGATACTTCAAAATCGAAAAAAGGAAAAACTGCAGCACCTGACTCTTCTAAAAGGAATGTTGATATGCTGGTGAAACTTGCCGATTCTATCATTCGTAAATCCATAGAATCTGTTAATACGGAAAATCTAACAAAAGAAGAAATGATTGGCGCAGCTAATAAAGCGGCCAAAGAAATTATTAAAAAAAGCAGGGACCAAATTTTGAATGAAGAAAATGTAATAATAGATGCAGAAGGCGATGAAACACCGGGTAGCGGCGCAGCAACAGAAGGCACCGACCTGGTAGTAAGACGACTGGGCAATGGCAAGGAAAAAATTTTTAA
>JAYURR010000199.1:0-3094 GCA_043756605.1 Chitinophagaceae bacterium | reverse complement strand
AATGCCCATTTGAAAATAGGATGTTGAGGTTAAGAACTAAAGCTTAACATTGAACGTCGAGCCCGAACTGCTGCCGATGCTTGCATATAGCTGATGTTACATTGTCAAGCCCTGCTTTTGCAAATACTTTTGTTCAAGCAACACCTGCGGTGGGCTTCCTCAAATTTTCAAACCAACCCAAATCTTAAAGTTTCATTTTTGTTGCTCATCAAAAATAAGCAAAAATGAAAAAGAATGAAATTTCGTCCCTGCCATTAAATGCGGATGCACAAAGCTGGATTGAAAAATTACGCCAGGTATTGTTAATACAGGATAAAGGCAAAGGCACGGTAAAAAACTATACTGCAGAAATGATCTTGCTGTTTAAATATCATAATCATAAAACAGCGGCCACCCTAACGCAGGGCGATATAGAGCAATACATTGTGTATATAAAAACGGTACACCTTGTTGGCCGTGCCAAATGCCGCAGTGTAGCCAGCGCCTGTGCTTTTTTTTATAAGCAGGTAATAAAAATGCCTTATGTTTTGCCCAGCGCCCTGTACCCGCAAAAGCAGTTTATATTACCCAATATCATGAGCCAGCAGGAGGTAAGGCAATTGTTTGCAGCACCGCTTAGTTTAAAAGAATATTGTGTAACAGGCCTGCTGTATGGCAGTGGCCTGCGCATAAGCGAAGTGGCGGCCTTACGCATTGAGGATATAGAGAGCGCATCAAAACGTATTAAAGTAGTACAGGGCAAGGGAGCAAAAGACCGGTACACTTTACTGGCCGGTAACCTGCTGGATAAATTGCGGCAATATTATATATCAGCAAAGCGGCCCAAAGAATTTTTATTTACCAGCCCGCAAACCGGCAGGGCCTTTCATTCACGCAGTATGCAGTTGGTGGTTAGCGGTGTTATGCAAAAAGCAGGCTTTGGCCAAAAAGGTTATACCTCTCATACGCTGCGGCATAGCTTTGCCACGCACATGCTCGATAATGGCAGTAACATACATGTAATAAAAACATTGCTTGGCCATAGTAAGCTTGAAACCACCATGGTTTACCTGCATTTGCAGCAACATACGCAGTTTGGTATTGTATCACCGCTGGATAAATTATTGGGAGGCAGCCATGGAGCCGCAACCACTTAATGAAATACGCCGGTTATTGCAACAAAAAATATTTGGCCATCGCTGTGTTGACAATTTTAATCTCTATAGCCGTGCCGTATTTAACAGGCTGCATCTTTGCCACACCGCAGCCATTGGCGTACATCATTTAAAATGCAATAAACCAGGTTGTGATAATGAGCATTACCAGTACCATTGCTGTGGTAACCCCCCGCCAGGGCGGGGCTAACTGTGGTGGTATTAAAAAAGAACAGTGGCTGCAGGACAGGATGAGCGAACTGTTGCCCACCACCTATTACCACCTGGTATTTACTTTACCACAAGAGTTGCGCCCTTTGGTAATGGGTAACAGGACCATGCTGTTTAATTTGTTGTTTGATGCAGCCCATTATACCATTAACACGTTGAGTGCCGATGTAAAATGGCTGGGCGCAAAACCAGGTATCGTAAGCATCCTGCACACCAATGGCCAGGATCTGAATTTTCATCCGCACGTGCATTGCATTGTAAGCGGCGGTGGCATCAATGCTGCAGGCAACTGGGTAAAAGAAAAAAGAGCCAATGGCAATTACCTGTTTCCCCAGGCCAAAATGGAGCAGGCGTACAAACCTTATTTTTTAAAAATGCTGCAAAAATTAATTGCGCAAAACAAAATAAAAACAACAGATGAAACTGCGCTGCAAACAACCCTCGTAAACTTAGTGCAAAAACGGTGGAATGTACATGCCAATGCACCCTTTGGCGGCCCAGCACAAATACTGGAGTACCTGGGCAGGTACACACACAAGACAGCCATAACTGCCCACCGCATAAAGGAGATAACCGGCACCACCATAACCTTTACGTACAAAGATTACGCAGATGCAAACAAGCAAAAGCTGATGACGCTTAGCCATCCCGAATTTGTGCGCCGTTTTGAGCAGCATATATTGCCCGCCCGGTTTGTAAAAATACGGCACGGCGGCTACCTGGCCCACAATGGAAAAAACAAACGCATAGCGGCCATTCACCAGCAATTTAAGCTACCCAAACCCATGCCCAAAGTGATCATACCTTTTAGCTTGCAACTGCTGCAGCGCACGGGAGTGGATCACACTGTATGCCCAAAATGCAAAGCAGGCAAAATGGTAATAACAGCCAGTTATTTAATGCACAACGGTACCCTTGTAAACATGCAGGACTTAACCCGTCGGCGAACAAAAAACAAAGCCAGTCCGCCAAAGCGGCCACCTGCCTAAACCCAACAGGAGCATAATGACAAAACAAAAATTTACGGAAACAAACAAGCAGCACACAGTGCCCTGCGGGCCACCATCACCAGATTTGGGTAGGGGAAACTATATGCCCGCAGCACGCTCATGCTTACCCAAAACGACCAGGCCAATAGCAACTCTTACAAAAAAGCGGGGAGTGGCATGCTGTAATTTCTACAAAACCACCTAAGGCCCGGTGTCGCTGAACAACGTATAGCCAAAAGCCCCGCACCCTGAGTAAGCGGGGCTTTTGCGTTTATGTAATGAGATTTAGTTTGGGGGCTTTCGGCTATACGACTTAATGTTAGCGGCATTGCTACCAACACCCGCAACAGGGAGATGCGGTATTTTCACCAAATGAATGTTATGTGGGGCGGTATTAACCTGGCCATTGCCGGCCTCGGTTACTGGGGAGCAGGAAGAGAAAAAATTGATAATCCCACATTAGCCGATGCACTCAAACACCAAAACAAAATTGAAAAAACCTACCTCATTAATGCGGGATTAGATGTAATATATATCGGCGGGGGCTTGTTAATGAACCAAACAAGTGACAACCAAAAAAATCCGGATAAATTTAAAGGTTATGGCAATTCCATTATGTTGCAGGGCGGATTTTTGTTATTATATGATGCCATAATCTATACTATTCATCGTAATCATGGTAAACAGTTAAAGGAATTGGACAAACTGGCCGTAAGCGGTGGGCCGGGTTCTTTATCATTG
>JAYURR010000198.1:0-8800 GCA_043756605.1 Chitinophagaceae bacterium | reverse complement strand
AGTAATCATCGAAATTTTGGAAATTTCCTGCAAATATTTCTCAACTGCCTGTGAATCACGGTTGGTAATCTGCGTTGCGATCTTAAGTTGCCTCATTGTACTGTATTAGTTACTGAAATAGAACACTGAATAGACAGTTTTTGTTGCCAAATCGTTGCAAAAGGTTGGTTAATGCTTGAAATTCAACTAAAAATGTGTGCAAAGTTACTAAATAACAGCCGGATTTCATAATGAAAGTGTATAAAATAGGATGAATGGTGGATAAGTGGAGAAATTAGGAATTGTGAATTAGGAATTAGGAATGAGCCGACGCTTATATTTGCTTTATGATAGCAGACTTACGTTCCGATACTTTTACCAAACCATCCCCGGCCATGCTGGAAGCCATGTTTAAAGCACCGGTTGGCGATGATGTTTTTGGAGAAGACCCCTCCATCAATAAATTAGAAGCCATGGCTGCCGATATGTTTGGAATGCAGGCTGCACTTTTTTGCCCTAGTGGCACCATGACCAACCAGATCGCTATTAAATGCCATACACAACCCGGCGATGAAGTGATTTGCGACAAGGTGAGTCATGTTTACATTTACGAAGGCGGCGGCATTGCATTTAACAGCGGTTGCCAGGTAAAAGCCTTGGATGGTGTGCGTGGCAGAATTACGGCTGAACAGGTTTTGGAATCCATCAATCCCGATGATTTGCATAAAGCCAGAACGAGTTTGGTTAGTTTAGAAAATACCGCCAACCGCGGTGGTGGAAGTTGTTACGAATTTGCTGAAATTGAAGCAATCAAAGAAATTTGCTTACAAAATAAGTTAAATTTTCATTTAGATGGCGCCAGGCTTTGGAATGCGCTGGTTGCAAAAAATGAAACACCCAAACAGTATGGAAAAATTTTCGATTCCATATCTATTTGTCTGAGCAAAGGCATGGGCACACCCGTTGGGAGTTTACTATTAGGTAAAACTGATTTTATAAAACAGGCACGCCGTATGCGTAAGGTTTTTGGTGGTGGCATGCGGCAGGCTGGTTATCTGGCTGCTGCCGGTATTTATGCGTTGGAAAACAATATTGAAAGACTTGCAGAAGATCATCAGCATGCAAAAGAAATAGCAGCCGCTTTGGGCAAAAAAGATTTTGTTGGCAAAATAATGCCTGTGGAAACGAATATTGTAATTTTCGAAATCATTGGCTCCTCTTACACTCCCAAATCATTTTGCGAAAAACTGATGAAGTACGATATTCTATGCCTTGCTATTTCGGCCACGCAGGTGCGTATGGTAACGCATTTGGATTTTACTAAAGAAATGCTAAAAAAACTGATTGACACAATTGGGGCGATATAGTTTCGTTAAAATTGCATCGAAGTAACATCTACCTAACCAAAAACAAACCAATAATGAAACTACTATCCACGTTTGTGGTAGCAACTGCTACTTTTTTATTTAGTTCATGTCAAAAAAATGCTGAATTGCCAACACCAGTAGGCAATGGCACGGCAAAAGTTAATTTTATTTTTAAGTTCGATTCTACCCAGGTAAGGTTAAATGCACTTGGCCTGCCCTCACCAATGCCGGCAGGTAATGCAGGCCAATCGCCCCGTTTTAATAGCATGAGTGCACATTATGTTGAGCTAACACCCAATGCCTTTACAGCATTAGGTGCTGGTGCAATTTTGTACAAAGCACCGCAAGTAGCAACGGGTGGTGCCACGGCAATTGATTTTACCAACGCAAAATTTGCTGGCAACAACCAAACATTTTTAAGTGTACCTGTAAAAGATTTTGCAGCCGGAACCTACACCTGGCTCAGGGTTTCGCTGGCCTACCAGAATTATAATATTTACTTAAATACTTCAGGACAAACCATTGATGCTACCCTGGCATCCTTCATTGGATTTAATACTTACCTGAAAAGTTATAAAGTAAAAGATTCAACAGTTGTAGTTAATGCAAATAAACTACAAGGTTATTGGAGCCTGGAAGGGAAATTTTCTGGTGTTGGGTTTTTACTAACCGGCCAGTCTCCTCCGGGTGCTACCACGGTGCCCAATCCGCTTTTTGCAAGTTCGCCCATACCGGCGGGCAGTTGTTTAGTTACGGCACAATTTGCAACGCCGCTTGTTATAACCGGTAAAGAAAATGCTGATATCAACATTGTGGTTTCCTTATCTACCAATAAAAGTTTTGAATGGATTGATGTAGATAACAATGGCACTTTTGACCCCGATAATGGCGATGCAGTTATTGATATGGGCATTAGAGGAATGATTCCAAAATTTCAATAAAGTGCGATTTCAATAGGTTAAACGCCCTGCCAAAAGCGGGGCGTTTTTTGTTGTACATCGTCTATCTTCGTTACCTCTTAAACACTAATAAAAGTAGCTATGAATCCATTTGAAGAATTGTTGCACGATAATAAAGCCTGGGCAGCTCAAATGCTGGTAAATGATCCCGAATTTTTTAAAAAATTATCCGACCTTCAAACCCCTGAGTTTTTATGGATTGGGTGCAGCGATAGCCGTGTACCGGCCAACCAGATAACAAATACACAACCCGGCGAAATTTTTGTACACCGCAATGTGGCAAACCTGGTAATTAATACAGATGTAAACCTGCTGAGTGTTTTAGACTATGCTGTTAACCACCTAAAAGTAAAACATGTTATTGTATGCGGCCATTATGGTTGCGGTGGTATAAAAGCATCTATGAGTAAAACCGATTACAAACCGGTGTTGAATATGTGGTTGCGCAATATAAAAGATGTACACCGTTTGCACCGGGAAGAACTTGATTTAATTACCGATGAACAGGAAAAATTTGACCGGCTGACTGAACTGAATGTGATGGAACAGATTTTTAACCTGGCCAAAACTTCTATTATTCAACGTGCCTGGAAACAAGAACAAAGGCCCGAATTACACGGCTGGGTTTATGGTTTAAAAGATGGTATTATAAAACCGGTATTTGAAATGAAAGCCGGTACACATATTGATCCGCTGTATGAATATGATAATCTTTAACCGGTATGAAGCATTTACTTTTAATTTTTGTTGCACAGATTTGTATGTTGCACATGCAGGCACAGCATTTTGCAATAAGTAACGTCAAAATGAATGTGGTTTATATTGGCGTTGATAACCCGATTACAATTGCAGTAGAAAATTGGCCTTGTAATAAACTTGTGGTTAAAGTTAATAATGGAACTATTACCGGAAGCAATTGCAAGTTCATTTACCGTGGTACAGAACCGGGAGCAACAAACATTGTAGTCTTTAAAAAAACAGCTAAATTGTTAAAAGTAATTGGATATTATAGTTTTCGGGTAAAGAGGCTTCCTGCCCCGGTATTTAAGATTGGGCATTATGGCAGCAATTATAGCAACGGTAATGAAAAAACCGTACAAAAAATTGTTTTAGCTGCACAACAATTTGTGAGGGCAGATTTGGAAAATTTTGATATTGATGTAAAATATTGGATAGATAGCTTTTCCGTAAAAATTTTCTATAGTGACTCTGCCAAGGTAAAAACATTTTTCAATATTACTGGTAAGATAAGTCAAGAACTTTCAGAGGGATTTTCAGTTTTAAAAAAAGACGATATAGTAGTATTCCACAAGATATTCGCAAAAGGCCCTGATGGCCTGCAATATGAATTAAACCCATTGATACTTACAATAAATAAATAATTTTATACAATCAGTTTTGACAGCATTTTCTTATTTTTTTGAAAAGAATGGAGTGACAATTTTTAAATAACTTCGCAACCGCAGTATGGCTAATTCTTAATTCTTAATTCTTAATTCTTAATTCTTAATTCTTCATTCTTCATTAAAAAAATATGTTTCCAAAAATAAATCCCACTACTACCCCATCCTGGATTGCATTGCAGCAGCACAAGCAGTTGTTTGAAAATGTGCAGATGAAAGACCTTTTTTTTAATGATGCAGATAGGTTTGATACATTTTCTGTTAAGTTTGAAGAACTGCTTTTTGATTATTCAAAAAACATCATCACCGAAAATACGCTTGAGATTTTATTGGAACTGGCAGCCGATTGCAAACTGAAAGATGCCATAGAAGCCATGTTTACCGGCGAAAAAATTAATGGTACAGAAAACCGTGCTGTGCTGCACACGGCATTGAGAAATTTTTCTGGCAACCCGGTATTTACTGATGAGGTAGATGTGATGCCTGCCATAAAAAGAGTGCAACAGCAAATGAAAGTTTTTTGCGCTGCTATACACTCAGGCGAATGGAAAGGTTACACGGGTAAAAAAATAAAATACATTGTAAACATAGGCATTGGTGGCAGCGACCTTGGCCCCGTAATGGTAACAGAAGCTTTAAAGCCTTACTGGGTTGATGGTATTGAAACTTATTTTGTAAGCAATGTAGATGGTACGCATATTACTGAAACGCTAAAAAAAGTAAATGCAGAAGAAACCCTGTTTTTAATTGCCAGCAAAACTTTTACCACACAAGAAACCATGACCAATGCCCACACTGCCAGGGAATGGTTTTTACAAGCGGCTGTTGATGAAAAGCATATTGCAAAACATTTTGCAGCACTCAGCACCAACGATAAGGAGGTAATTAAGTTTGGTATTGACCCTGCAAATATGTTTGTGTTTTGGGATTGGGTTGGTGGCCGATATAGTTTGTGGAGCGCCATTGGCTTATCTATTGCTTTAACTATTGGATATGAAAATTTTGAACAACTATTAAAAGGAGCCAATGCAACTGATATTCATTTCAGAGAAACTGAATTCAGTAAAAATATTCCTTTATTGATGGCATTGATAGGTATCTGGTATCAGAATTTTTTTGGCACAACTACCGAAGCTATTCTCCCCTACGATCAATACCTGCACAGGTTTGCAGCTTATTTTCAACAGGGCAATATGGAAAGTAACGGCAAGTATGTTGATAGAAACGGCGAGAAAGTTACTTACGCAACCGGTCCGGTTATTTGGGGAGAACCGGGTACCAATGGGCAGCATGCATTTTACCAACTCATACACCAGGGTACACAAATTATTCCCTGCGATTTTATTGCTGCGGCCATCAGTCACAACCCCTCAGGCAATCATCATCAAATATTAATGAGTAACTTTTTTGCGCAAACAGAGGCTTTAATGAATGGGTTTGGCACTTCGACTTCGCTCAGTGCTGCAACCGAGACTTCGACTCCGCTCAGTCCATATAGAGTTTTTGAAGGCAACCGCCCAACCAATTCCATCTTACTAAAACAAATAACGCCATATACTTTAGGGCAATTAATTGCTTTATACGAACATAAAATTTTTGTACAAGGTGTTATCTGGAATATATACAGCTTTGATCAATGGGGAGTAGAACTGGGCAAAATATTAGCCACAAAGGTTTTGCCGGAACTGGAACAGGAAGCTAACATTGCTACACACGACAGCTCAACAAATGGTTTGATAAATGCTTTTAAAAATATGCGTTAATCAATAATTGGGAGGCGTTACAAATTCTTTTTCGCTGCTTACATAAAACCTGCAAAGTTTACCGCCAAATTTGCTTTTAATTACAATGCCTTTACAACCAGCATCAGGCATTGTTTTTCCATCTGCTGGTTGCAAATCAATCTTTAAAAATGTATTTCCTTTTTTAGCTGTAATGCTGTTATTGGGGTTTAATTGTTTATCGCCAATTGAAACCGTTTTTGCTTTTACACTTATTACCGAAAACTGCAATGATTCACCATTATACAATACTGATTTTATATCCGGCATTTTTGTGCCGCTGTATTCCACATAAATAAACCGGGTAATATTTGGTTTGGGAGTTATGGCGTTGCCATTATCATCAACCATTTGTATGCCGGGCATAGATGCATTGTAATAGGGATACACCTTTTTTATAGTGCCGCAACTTTGAGCAAAGCCCTGAAACGCTACGGTCAATAACAAGCATGATATTATAAGTGACTTCATTTTTTATTTGCAATTTAAAGCATTTTAAGTTGCTGCCATGTGAAAGCAAACACAAAAAAAATCCTCCCAAAAAGGGAGGATTTGCTACAATTAGTTTTGGTGTTTGCTTGTAATTACCACTTTTCTGCAACCTCTGCACTTCCATTATCGGCAGTGCCGTTATTTGTCTCCGTTGGAGTTTCAATTGTTTCTGATACCGGTACTTCGGCTACCGGTGCTGCTGATGCTTCTGCTACTTCAGTTTCAACTTCTGCTACAGGAGTTGCTGCTGTTTCGCCAACCGGTACATATGGAGCCTGACCATCTTCACCTTCGTAAGGAGTATCGTGGTTAAATGCATCAAAATCAAAATCGGGCATCAATTCTGTTTTAACATAATCAACTGCTTCGCCTAAACCCTTTATAAATTTATTAAAATCTTCTTTGTACAAAAAAATCTTGTGCCTGTCGTACCCATCACTGTCAAAGCGCTTGCGGCTTTCTGTAATTGTTAAATAGTAATCGTTGCCACGGGTTTCTCTTACATCAAAAAAGTAAGTTCTGCGTTTGCCGGCCCTGATGCGTTTGCTGTAAACGCTGTCCAATTTCTTTTCGTTGTTTTCGTACGCCACTGTTTAATTAAGTTTTAGTTTTAACTGTTACCCTTTTTAGGCAAAGCAAAGATAAAATTGTTTTCCATTCTACAAAATATATGATTGATTATTTGGGTTTTAGGTGGGATAATCATTTTTTAGCCAGCGGTTTAATTTACTTGAACCATATAGAAGGATAGAGACATAGAAAAAAACATAGACCTATGTTTACTCTATGTTCACTATGTACTATGTGGTTTAATTTTACGAGGAGAAATTTACCCTACGTCCTTATCCTGCTCCTGCTGCCTTTTGTACATATCAGCATAGTAGCCTTTTAGTGCCAGTAATTCGCTGTGTGTGCCCTGCTCTACAATTTTGCCATCATCCAGCACAATTATCTTATCAAAATCAAACAAAGCAAAAATGCGGTGCGTAATTATAATCGCAGTTTTGTTTTGCAAAAACCGGTATAAATTTCCAATAATTTCATTTTCGGTTCGGGCATCCACGGCGCTCAGGCAATCATCAAAAATTACAATCTTAGGGTCTTTAATTAAAGCACGGGCAATTGAAATGCGCTGCTTTTGGCCACCACTCAGTGTAACGCCACGTTCGCCAATCAATGTATCGTACCCGTTAGCAAACCTTTCAATCTCGTTGTGTATGCTGGCCTGCTTTGCAGCGGCTATTACATCTTCATCGGTTGCATCATCCATGCCAAAACGAATGTTGTTACGCACCGTTTCGCTAAATAAAAATATATCCTGCGGCACGTAACTAATCTGCCCACGCAAACTGTTTATATCAAATTTATTTACCGGTATTCCATCAAAAGCAATTATGCCTTTTTGCGGCTCGTACATGTGCAGCAGCAGTTGTGCCAACGAAGATTTGCCAGAACCCGTTCTGCCTACCACCGCAATTTTTTCGCCTTTATTTATCTGAAGCGAAAAATCTTTTAACGCATTAATACCCGTGTGCGGATAAATAAAATCAACGTTTGATAAAGTTATATTTCCTTCCAAAGCATTTGTAACCGGTTCTACTTCGTTTTTTATACCGGCTTTGGTATGTAAAAACTCGTTGATGCGCCTTTGTGAGGTGACTGCACGCTGCGTCATGCTGGCCGTCCACCCAATGGCACTTACAGGAAAAGTGAGCATCTGAATGTACATTACAAACTCTGCAATCTGCCCTACACTTGCGTTAGGTACGTTGTTAACTACATCCAGACTGCCAACCATAATGGTGATTAATGTGCTCAACCCAATCAGCAATGCCATACTAGGAAAATAAATGGCTTCAGTTTTTGCAAGGCTCAGCGCATTATCCCGGTAGGCCTGGCTGTTTTTCTCAAAAAAGAACATCATGGCTTTTTCCTGTACAAAAGATTTTATTACACGGATGCCGGAATAAGATTCCTGTGCGTTGGTAGTTAAATCGCTCAACAAAGATTGTATGCTTTCGCTTTTTTTATTGATGATGGTGTTTACAAAATAAATGGCGATGGCCAGCACCGGCAAAGGAGCCAACGCAACCAACGTTAATTTTGGACTGGCCTTAAACATAAAAAATATGCTAAAACCCAGTACAGCAGCCAGGTTTATGAAATACATAATTGCCGGCCCGGTGTACATGCGCACTTTGCTTACATCATCGGCTATGCGGTTCATGAGGTCGCCGGTGCTGTGCGTTTTATAAAAGTTGGTATCCAGCTTTTGATAATGGCTAAAAATTTCGTTCTTTTGATCGTATTCAATATGCCGGCTCATTACAATAATGGTTTGCCGCATTAAAAACATAAAAAAGCCACTGATGATGGCAATTACAAACAGCGTAATACCCGCATACAATATTTTACTTGAAGGGTTTTTATCAAACTGCGCAATTACCTGCCTTACTGCAAAATCGTAATTCTTTTCCCCTTTTTTTATATCAGTTGATTTTTTATCGGGCGATTTTATTGACTCCACCACCGTGTTAACAACATAACCGGTAAGCTGCGGCGCCAGTATCCGGAAGTAGTTGGTAAGTACCACAAAAACAAAACCCAACATAAAATGCCAGCGGTATTTCCAAAAATATTTATTGAGAGAAGAAAGATGTTTCATTGATGGCGCAAAGGTAAAATAAAACCCATCGTAATTATCGACGGGTTTTATTTCAGCGGAGAGCTAGGGATTCGAACCCCAGGACCTGTAACAGTCAACAGTTTTCAAGACTGCCGCAATCGACCACTCTGCCAGCTCTCCGCGGCAAAAATAC
>JAYURR010000197.1:0-28257 GCA_043756605.1 Chitinophagaceae bacterium | reverse complement strand
CATTGCTGGATGAAAAACTGATTGATGGGGTGAAAGCGAAAGAAGAACTTTTTATTTCATTATTGCATCATCCAAAAATAAAAGCAGTAAGAAGTTGTGGACTGATGATGGCAGTGGAATTTGATAGTTTTGAAGTGAATAAGAAAGTGATTGATGTTTTAATCGTTGAGGGGGTATTTACTGATTGGTTTTTATTTGCGGCTAACTGTTTGCGTATTGTGCCGCCGTTAATTATCGGTGAAGAAGAAATTAATGCGGCTTGTAATAAAATTATTGTGGTATTAAATTCATTTTAAACTACTTAATATTTTACAGTTTCTTTAAACCACATAGAGTTTTAGAAAACATAGGTTTCACATAGATTGCCTATATGTTTTTCTATTGTTTACTTTGTTTCTATGTGGTTTAAATTGGCATACTAACTAAAAGCTACAGATGAAAAAACTTACTAAACGAATTCTGTATTTTATTGCTGCATTGGCTTTGCTGTATCTGCTTTTGCTAATTCCAGATGCAAAAGAAAAAACGATCAGGACACAAACCGGTAAAACCCCTTTTGCCTGGAACCGTGATGCACAGTGGCTTCAGATGGAAGAGCTTTTCAGGCAGGCAAAGCAAATGGATACGGTAAAACTGGAAGCTCTTATTAATAATTACAAAGCAACTGCAGAAAAGGATTTTATTTTTTTAAAAACTAAAAATACAAATGCATCAGATGCTGCCTGGCAGCAAGTACAGAACAATTTTTTTATCATGGCTTCGCTGGTTGCAGTAAAGCAAAATTACATTCCATGGATTACTGATTATTACAACCGACTTCGCAATCTTATAAAACAACAATCGCAACAGTGGGATATGAACGAACCTGCAACCCGAAATACGGTTTACACTTTATTATATGGGTTACGTGCAGGGATTGAGGAAGTGTTGCTGCAAACAGATAGCTTGAAATTTCCAGCAGCTATGTTGGTTAAGAATGAAATGTCATCAACACCTGCTGCATCTATTTTTGGTATTGAAGTGCACAGTGGTGATTTGTTGGTTTCAAGAGGCGGAGCAGAAGTATCGGCACTCATATCCAGGGGCAATGATTATCCCGGAAATTTCTCTCACATCGCCTTAATTTATGTGGATGAAAAAACAAAAGAACCATTTTTAATTGAAGCCCATATTGAAAAGGGAGTTGCCATTGCATCGGTGGTACAATACGAGGGTGATAAAAAGCTTCGTTTTATGGTAATGCGGCCCAGAGCTGATTTGCCGCTAATGCTGGCAGATGTTATGTTGCCACAAAAGGCAGCAAAACAAATGTTTGAAGAAACACAGAAGCGCCATATACCCTATGATTTTAAAATGAATTTTTATGATACCACCGAAATGTTTTGCTCCGAAGTAGCTTCTTATGCATACCGCACAAATGGGTTGCAGGTTTGGAAATATCCTTCCACCATTTCATCTGCAGGTGTTGTAAACTGGCTGCAAAGTTTTGGAGTTGAAAATTTTATAACACAAATGCCATCTGATCTGGAATATGATCCACAACTTGCTGTAGTTGCCGAATGGCGGGAACCTCAAACTTTGTTTAAAGATCATGTTGATAATGCTGCCATGGATGCGCTATTGGAAAAAGCAAACAAAGGCGCCACCATTGATTATAACATCTGGCAGCTACCCATTGTACGGGTTATAAAAGGTTACTGCATTATTAAAAATAGGTTTGGTAAAATTGGTATGATACCGGAGGGTATGAGTGCCACCAAAGCTTTAAAAAACCAGACTTTTGTAGCGATGCATGTTGATGTAAAAAATAAAACTACGCAAATGGCAGATGAATTTTTTAAGAAGAACGGCTACCGGGCTCCTTACTGGCAGCTGGTAAAGTTTGCAGAGATGGCGGTAAATAATTGATTGCTGTATTGATTAATTTTTCTCTGTAATTAAATAAGTTTCAACTTGTTTTAAGCTGCCGATACTACTTGTCCTTTTATAAAAAACCCTCTTCATCCATCCACCAGAAATTGTGTAGGTATATTCATTAAGATCGCTTATTTCGAGCTCTTTAATTTGTTTTTTCATTTCCGCTTCGTCCTTAATTGGTGTGCCCGCTAACTTCTTCAACATCTCCGCAATAATAGGCCCGGCTTTGTTTTTATCAATTATCTGGTTTAAGCTTACGCTTATTAAATCATTTTGTAAATCAACCTTCTCCAGTTTTAAAGTAATTGTTGCCGGAAAAGGTGCACCGCCTGTAACATTCGGTAACTCTGTATCAATTATACTTCCTGCTTTAGTATATTCCACACCAAATGGCGCATTAAAAAGCTGTATCTCATGTATTAAAAGTGCTTCTGTATTTTCTTTTGTATTAAAAATTGATTTCACCTGGTTTAAGGCCGCAATAAACTCTTTTGAGTTTGTATTTTTTGCAACCGCTTTTTCATAACTGGCAATCGAAAAATTTCTTACTTCTTCCCAGTTTATTAAGCCTGTAAACGTTCCAACATCGTCAGTAGTATAAATAATTTTCAGGCCTTCCATTATAGTTGACAAACTATTCAATACATTTTCAGCAGCACCGGCACTTTCAAAATTTTTATAAATCCATTCAACAGTAAAGCCTGCGGCTGTGGAGTCTGTAATTTTTATATGAGCTTCAAAGTTTCCTTCTGATAATGACTTTGTTTTTGAGCCATCAAATTTTTCCTTGCTATGCCTGATCTTGTAAACCTTTGGTTCTTTATTTTTCCAAAATGCAATGCAGGTGGCAGAGGTATCTGTAATGCGGTTTTGCGAAAAAGAAACCAAGGATACTGAAAGGGTAAAAAGAAAAAATACAGTTTTCATTTGTGTAAAGATTGGTTTGTTTAAAAGGGGCCAAAAATAGTTACTCCGGATGATAAACCCTTTCCGCATTTTTATAAACGGTTGCTTTATCCAGCGTCATAGTTTTTGTTTGCTGCTTTAAATACATTTCTACCTGGTCGTTAAAATGTTTGTTGCCGGGCTTTGCGCTGGCACCGTAGGTATTTATAGTTTCAATTTTTGGCAGGCCTTGTTTTTGAAAACGCACAAACATGATCAGCCCATCACCACCAATTGATTTTAATTTGCCATTGGCCAACGGTTCTGTCCATTGCGGCGATAACAGATCGGGAAAGCCACCCAGTGGCCACTCTTTACCACCACGTTCCAGTACTTGCAACTCACCCAATGTTAAATCTATTCTGCCAAAATTTGTTTGCATATAGTTGCTGGCGTAGGTAAATGCTCCAATACTTTCTTGTTTGGTAAGATAACGCGGTGTACGATCTGGCAAGGTTGCTTTCAGGTGTTCGTAAATTAATAAAAAAACAGCGGCACCTTTATTATCTGCATCACCACGTTTATTCCAGTTTTTAAATGTTGTTATTAAATTTGCCAGTTGGGGATAATCTTTTTCATTTAAATTGTATAGTGAATCAAACTGAAAAGGATATTGCAGATTGGCAGGCAATTTCTTGTCAAATTTTATCTGCTTAAATTTTTCGTAAGTCAGTTTTTCGTTTTGAGGAAAAAGTTCCATAAAACGTTCACTTCGGTTAAGATTATATTCTTCCCAGCCATCGGTTTTTGCAAAGGCAGATGCTTTTAAATTATCTGCAGGTGCAGTTGCCAAAAACGGCGAATGATTGGTGTTGAATAAAAATCCACTTGCTGGGTTAATGTATTGAGGTAATTCATTTTCAGGCCTGAATGTTGTCCACAATGTTTTAGAAGTATTGCCTGGTACTGTCTGTTTCCAGTTGTATTCAGGCGACGCATCCCTAACTGGTAATAAAGCATTGTTAATGTAAAAAATAGTATCGTACCTGTCTGCATACATAATGTTGAACATGCTAAGTTCCTGCCGGTTGAGGGCAGCGTAAAACTCTGTAAAGTTTTTGGCTTTGTTCATCTGGTACCATTGGTCAAGCACGCCAATCTTCATATTGGCACCCAATCGCATGGAGAAAAAGCCCTGGTGATTTTTCATGGTGGCGCCATATTTACTCCAGTAAACTTTTCTTTTTACGTTGATGGGAATGCCTTTTATTTTAAGTTTAATTGTTTTCACTTCCAGGTCAATCCACTGTCCGTCAAATTTGTATTGCAAGGCATTAACAGGATTCATCTCTAATTGATATTCATCAAGCCGGTCGCAAAAATTCACGGTATGTGCCCAGCCTAAATATTCATTTACACCATGTAAAATGCATGGGCCGCCAGCCAATAAACCACCAGTAATATTCAGGCCTTCTTCGCTGCACAAATGTGCTTCGTAAAACGACTGTGGGCCTGTGTTTGGCTGATGTGCATTAATTAAAAGATAGGCTTCGCCGGTGGTGGTTTTAGCCGCACTGATGGCAGATGAGTTACTGCCTTTTTTATTTAGTTCCGGCAATTCCCATTCGCTGTTGTTAAATATTCTGATGAGGGCTTTATCGGCACCATTAAAAATAGTTAAAGCAAATACGGATGAAGAAATATATTCTTTTGCCGTAACCGGAAAAATACCTTTGTGCAGTATTTCTTCGGGATGTTTTTTTGCGTAAGTGTTTAATCCCTGTAAATAACCGTTTATTAATTTTAAAAAAGCGGGTGTAAGTGTGTACCATTTTTCTTCGGTAATTTCTTTGCAACGAAAAAGTGCAAATGCATAATCACCGGCTGCTCCTTTTTTTCCCATTACAGAAGCCATTAAATTTTTGGCTGGCAAAATTACTTCCTGCATGCTTTTAAAATCATCTTCGGCCTCGGCCCAGGCGAGGCCGTAAGCAACTTCGGCATCGGTTTTTGCAAAAATATGCGGCACGCCAAAGCTATCCCTTACTATATCTATATTGGCAGGGTTTATTTTGTTTTGAGAAAAGCCGGTAATAAAAAGGAACAGATAAAAAGAACAAAATGAAAATTTCAGCATTTGAGTTGAAGGTGTTTTTGTAGAGAATGTTTGGTATTTGCCCAATAAAGATATGCAGTAAAAGTGTGCGACGCCACCGCAGCTCAATAAACATTTAATGCCGGGCCCAAAAAATAATTTGCAAAAATCAAAATCAAAGATTTACTTTGTGTTTCAAAGTGCTTTTAATATGGATACATCCCACCAACCTTTGGAAGATCTGCAACACATCAAAAAGATGATGGAACGCAGCAGTCGGTTTATTAGCTTAAGCGGCCTCAGTGGTATTGCAGCAGGCGTTTGTGCACTGGCAGGTGCCTGGCTGGCGAGTCAAAAACTGAATTGCTGGGTAAAAGGCGATTGCCAGTTGAGCCTGCTGATAACTTCAAACGGCTTTGAATTGATAAATGATTTGTTCTGGATTGCCACCATCACTTTTATTGCTGCATTTGTGTCGGCTTTTATTTTTACTTATTTAAGAAGCAAAAAAAATGGTACGCCCATGTGGGGCACTACAACGGTTCGGTTGTTCTGGAACATGGTAATACCGATTACTGTTGGCGCTATTTTTTTAGTTAGAATGATGCAGATGGGAGAGTACCAATTAGTGGCACCAGGCTGTTTAATTTTTTACGGTTTGGCATTGGTAAATGCAAGTAAATATACTTTGGGCGAAGTAAGATATTTGGGTTACGGACAAATTGTACTCGGCCTTTTTAACCTCTGGTGGATTGGTTACGGATTACAATTTTGGGCAATGGGCTTTGGTGTGTTGCATATTGTTTACGGTGCAATGATGTGGTGGAAATACGAACGTAAGTAAAACTATTAGCCTGATGAAAAATCCGATAGAAAATCTGAATAAAATTTTTGACAGCCGAATACGCCTGGGCATTATGAGCGCCCTGATGGTGAACGATTCGGTTAGTTTTAATGAGTTGAAGGAACTGCTTGATATAACGGATGGCAATTTGGCCAGTCACCTTAAAACACTGGAAGAGAGTGGGTTTGTGAAGTTTCAGAAAGGGTTTATTGGCCGCAAGACAAACACCACATATTCAATTACTAAAAATGGAGAAAAGGAATTTAAGTTGCACGTGGATGCGTTGACAAAAATGATAGGAATGGTTAAATAAAATTTTTTTGTACATTCACTTTGAAATACAAAGCACTTTTAATTTATGAATAAATACATAAAAACAACATTGATTTTTGCGGGTGTGTGGTTTATGGCATCATTAATAAACGGCTTGCTGAGTGGTATTGCAATAATAGTTTTAGATGATGTATATACCAAAGCCGGTGTAAGTTCATTACTGCTGTCGGTTGTATTTTCTTTTGTGTTTAGTGCGCCGGTAGTTGGCCTTGTTTGGTTTATTGTATTAATAGGGCAGGCTACTGATAAAAAGGGCGACACTCTTTTTCAATTTGCTTTGGGTACTGCATTTTTTTGCGCCCTTGCAGCCGCACTCATTTTTATTTTTACAGTTGGCACCGAGTTTATGAATGCCAGGTTTTTTGTTGCACTCAGCATTATTGTTTCTGCATTGGTGGCTATTTTATTTTTTAGAAAACAAATTAAAACCAATGAATAAACTGTATAAAATTTTAATCGGCCTGCGTTCCAGACTGCTCGTTTTTCTTACACATAATATGGCTTTGCCCATGCTGAGGTTTATACACAGGCCGCAGGTGTTTCCGTACACTGCAACACAATTAAAAGCTTTACCTGCAGGCACATTGGGTTACGACCTGGTGCATTTTTTACAGCATAAAAATTTAAAGCTGCTGCCACATTATACAAAGCATGATATTAAGCATATGCTGTTGCAATACGATACAACAGATGAAGGCGAAGTTTGCCTGCAGTGTTTTATGCTGGGCAACGGGCATCTCTCTTTTCCGGTGGCAGCTACGGTTTTGTATGGCTTTGTAACCATGCCGGAGTACTGGAAAAAATTCAGGGTAGCATACCACCGTGGTAAGCAAAGTACACCCATAAAAAACTGGCAATGGTTTCAGATTTTACATCAAACAACTGAATCTCTCATTTATAAAATTAATAACGATGCAAAAAATTAACTATCTGCTAATTGGCTATTGCTATTGTATTGAACTGTTTGTAATTCAAATTTTAAAAAAATAATTATGAAGACTCCAACACTAAAAATTGTACTGCTTTTTGCCGGCACCATCTTATTCAATATTATTTTTTGGCAGGAAAAAATTGCCGTGAATACCCTGCTGTTTGATGCATTTATTTTAGCGTCCGTTTTTTATCTGTACCCCGCAGCTTTTACCAAACCGGCTATGAAGTGGTTGTTGCTGGCACATGTTGTAACCCTGGTTACACTTGTGGTACATAATACTGTATTAGCTAAACTGGCATTTAGTGCCACGCTTTTACTGGTGGTTGTGTTTACACAATTTCTGCATAGGTCGGTTTGGTATGCAGCAG
Organism: Chitinophagaceae bacterium; assembly: GCA_043756605.1. GTDB lineage: Bacteria > Bacteroidota > Bacteroidia > Chitinophagales > Chitinophagaceae > Ferruginibacter. Next base: position 20,881 of record JAYURR010000197.1, on the reverse strand, counting down.
CATCGGCTGTGGGCAATTACCTGCTGTTTGTTTTTTCTTTTCTGGATGATGTAAGACTGATTAAAAAAGGAGAGATACAATCGCTGGGAATAAAAAAGGCACTTCGTTTTTTAATTATTCCGCTGATGATTGTTGCGGTATTTTTTCTGATCTATTCATTTTCAAATACTGTTTTTAAAGATGTGCTTAACACTGTAGGTATTGCCTTGCAACATTTTTTTGCCCGCTTTTTTGATTGGTTTAATTGGGAGCGTTTTGGGTTTTTAATGCTGGGTTTATTTGTTACTGGCGGATTGATATTGAAAATGAAAAGCAATTATTTTTCTGAAAAAGAATTTGGCAAACACAATGATTTGTTGAGGAAGAAGAATGACCTGAAAAAATGGAAAGCCTCTGCCATGTTTGATCTGCTAACACTTTTTATGGGACGATTTGCAAACGGTATTATGGCTTTGCGGAATGAAAATACAGTTGGCATAATAAGTTTGCTGATGCTGAATGTGTTGTTGCTTTTTATAAATGCCATTGATATAGTTTATGTGTGGTTTGGCTTTAGTTATTCACCCAGCAGCAACCTTACGCAATATGTGCATGAAGGTACAGGCATGTTAATTTTTTCTATTGTGCTGGCTATGTTTGTGTTGTTGTTTTTCTTTAGGGGCAACCTTAATTTTTATAAAAAGAACAAATGGCTTCGCTTTGGTGCTTATAGCTGGATAATTCAAAACGCTGTGCTGGTTATTTCTGTTTTAATAAGAGATTATTATTACATCACACACATGGGACTTGCCTATAAACGCATTGGCGTATTGGTTTTTTTATTGATGGTGCTGGTGGGACTGATAACTGTATTTATAAAAATTCATCAGCGCAAAACAGCTTATTATTTATGGCGGGTTAATGGCTGGTTTGCCGTGGTGCTGTTGGTTGCGGCTTCCTGCATACATTGGGATGAAACCATTGCAAGCTACAACCTGGCGCATAAAAGCAATATTCCGTTAGACGTTAAATTTTTATTATCACTTTCGGATAAAACTTTGCCTTTGCTCGAAAAAAATCAGGATGTATTGCAAGCAAAAAAGGAAAAGGTAATTGGCGAAGGCGAATACCTGCTCCGCTCAAACCTAACAGAACTGGAAATAGTTGAAATCCGTAAAAAAGAATTTTTTGAAAAACAAAAAACATACTCCTGGTTATCATGGAATGTAACGGATGATTATGTTAAAAAACATTTATCAAATCCCGTTATAACTTCATTATCAAATAAATAAGCATGAAAATATTAAAATCTTTTTCTTACGCATGGGCAGGAATAAAAAATTGTTTTTTATCTGAACCCAATTTCAGAATTCATACTGTTGCTGCAATTGTTGTTATCATATTTTCTGCGATGTTGAAAATATCCACAGCCGAATGGATAGCAGTTTGCTTTTGCATTGCGTTGGTAGTATCAATGGAAATGATAAATACAGCCATTGAAAAACTCTGCGATGCAGTTCGCAAAGAGATACATCCTGCCATAAAAAAAGTAAAAGATATTGCTGCAGGTGCTGTTTTAGTATCGGCTGTTTTTAGTTTAGTAACAGGCTGTATAATTTTTCTACCTAAAATTATTATCTATTTTAAATAAAAAAAAATGGAAACAACATTTTCTTTTCAAAAAACCTTACTGGCCTTTTTAGGTTTTATCGGGCTATTAATTGCAGTGCGTATTTATTATAGCGGCAGTATGTTGTATTTGTTTCTGGTATGGAATATTTTTCTTGCATGGATACCATTTGCATTGAGTAGCCAGTTTAACAAACTGGATAGCAAACCTATCTGGAAGCAGGTTTTAATTTTCTGTAGTTGGCTTGTCTTTTTTCCCAATGCGCTGTACATTGTTACAGATTTAATACACCTTGATATTGAAAGCAGCGTGCCTAAATGGTTTGATGCCGTATTGTTGTTTTCTGCCTCTGTGGCGGGTTTAATGATGGCATTTATTTCGCTGTACCGGGTTGAAAAATTTCTGCATAAAAAAATTCACAAAAAATTTCATTCGGTATCAATTGTAGTCATTTTGTTTCTTGCTTCTTTCGGGGTTTATCTTGGCCGTTTTTTACGCTGGAACAGCTGGGATATTATCAGCAATCCTTTTCAACTCCTGCTATCAATCGGGCATCGTGTTGTTTCACCGTTCGATCATTTACAAACCTGGACGGTTACAATTATACTTACTGTCTTTTTTTACCTGCTTTATATCGTTGTAAAAAGAATGCCCGACTATATAAGCCGGGCAAACATTTAATTTAAGCAACAAGATTAAAAATCCAATCCCAATGCAAAATACATTACCGGTTTTCCTTTAAAGAAAACATTCATCGGCCAGGCTACATCATATTTTACAAAATAGCCAAGCAGTGTACTTCTGGCTCCAAAGCCATAGCCGCCGGCAAAAGGCCCAATGCCTCCTGCTTTTTGTTTTACCTGTAATGGTATCTGTCCTAAAGTAGCAATCGGGCGTTTTATACCAGAGTATGCCCCATTCCAGGCGGTACCCAAATCAATAAATTGCACTACCTGTAAATTATTTAAAAAAGAATTATTGATAGTGCGGTTAAAGAAAGTTGAAACAATTGGCAACCTGAACTCACTGTTAATTACAACAGCATTATTGCCATTGGCTACATTTTGAATAAAGCCACGCATGTTTACAGCAAGGCTTTGAAAGGCATAGTTCTGATCTGCTGCCGGCGGGTTGGCTGTGTTAAAATACCTGTCTTTAGTACTGCCAATTTTTTGGTTAGGGCCAAACATCAACCAGCCATCTACACCGCCTAAATAATAAATAAGTTTTTGATTGCCCCAGCTAAAATCACCGGCGGCCCGGCCGGCCCAAATAAAGTTGCGGTAAATAGGGTAATAATATCTTGCATCAAAACCCAGGTTAAAAGTACTGGGCCCTTCTGCAAATTTTACTTTATTTACCTGCCTGTTGTAATCAAAATAAATTTTATAGCGTAAACCATTCCATATATTCATGGCAGGGTTCAGGGAGTTATCATATACATATTCCAGGTGCGTTACTGAGTATAATGTTTTTTGGCTTTCAAATAAATTGCTGAAAGCATCTACTGCTAATGGAACAACCTTATCGGAACGGATACCGGTACTTAATCGGATGCTTTTGGTAGCATCAAAAGGATAAGACACATTTACCTGGTATAAATTTGTAAAAGTTCTGCCGTCTAAATCTCCCAAAAATAATCCTGAAGTATCAAAAACCGGATATGGACTCTGTTGCACGTTGCGGTAATAAGTAGCACCCCGATCAATCCGGCGTTTTAAATTCTGGTAACTCATAAACCACTCATTGTCTTTTAAATTGGTTGATATTTTAAAGCCTCCGGTAATTCTTATATCCTCCAGTAATTCAGTTGTACCCAGGCGTATAAGGCCGCTGAGCGGAGTTCCGGAATTAAGCCTGATTGCCTCTTTATTTTCTCTGCCAACATAAGGCTGATAGCGGTTAATAAGCACACCGGTACTAAAACCAGCCGATCCATAATCAACTGAAAACTTAGGTGGCCTGTACCTGAATTTTTTTATCGTTTTTAAAACATCGTATTTTGCAACGGTAGTTGCAGCTTCTTTGCCTGCTGCACTGCTGTCTTTTTTCTCACCGGCAAATTCCGTCTGAAAAACATCCTCTTCTTTTTTTGCCAGGTTAACTGCTCCCGATGCTTTGTTTGCGGTTGCGGTGTCTTTATACTCGTTCATGAGTTTTTTCATGTAAGCTGTTGGCTGCGCCGTTATATTTCTGCGGCGCAAAGTCATTTCATCAATCTTTAATTTGTATAAAACTTTTTCATCGCTCTGGCGGGTAACTTCACTTACCTGGTTGTTATCGCCGGCAATACGGGTTTCGTCCAATGTGCTTTGGTAGTTGGTTAACGGAAATGTGTAGGCCGAATCTTCTGAAACAGAAACCACAGCAATGGAGTCAACATCTGTTTTTCTGTAAGCCCTTAAAGTACTGTCAACTTCTTTGGCAGATGGGTTGCGTAAAATCTGATCGGCAATTAAAACCAATGTATCAAGCCCTGCTTTTTTTGTGGTGAAAAAGCCTGCATAGCGGTTGCCAATACCATTTTCATCACTTACAAAAGTAAAATGACTTTCGTTGTATTGCATGGGAGAGCGGGCATCGCCATACTTTAAAGCAGATAGTTGTGTTATCTGGTTAAGCTCGGGCTTATCGCCAAAATTGGTAATTAAAAAGATGTTGTATTTGCTATCACTTGGCAATACTGTTTCGCTGGTTTTGGCAGTGGCAGTGGGCCTGTTACTGCTAAAGATGATGCCCGTTTTATTGGGGAAAGCTACAAACGATGCATCCAGATCATCATACACATCATTGGTTATTTGCTTTGCTTTTTCTTTTTGAAGATCGTAGGTAAAAATATCGGTATGGCCGTTTTTAACTGCGGTAAATAAAAGGGTATTGCTGTTTAGCATGTACTTCATATCCTGCACCTGGTCAAATTCTTTTGTAAGGTCTATTTTAATTTGTTTCTGGCGATTTATAAGGTCGTAAACAAACAGTTTTAATTTTCCTTCGGCTGTGTACACAACTGCAATTCTGGTTCCCTTGGGGTCCCATGCCATCATGGGATAATTGGGATTCATTTCGTTTTTATAACTCCTGATGCCGTATTTAAGCAGGGTTTTGTTTTCGTATTCATCGTTGTAAATAACCCTTACAATACCTTTTTTAAATTGTGTTACCACATAAGAGTTGTTGCGTTTGGTTGGGTTTACATTAAAGCGGAAATAATCAAGCCTGGGCGAAATATCAAAACCATCTACATAACTTCCTTTGGGGTAAGGTTTTCTTTTGGTAATGTCTTTTGAGTATTTTTCATCCTGGTACTCCATAAATTCGGCCAGCACATCTTTAAATTTCTTTTTACAAACCTGCAGGCAGGCTTTGTTTAAATTTTTATAAACGGTGGCTAAATAAAGCAGGTAGGTTACATTTTCTTTTTTGTATTTCTCTTCAATATAATACCAAAAACCATGGCCGGCAATTTCGGGCCTTTTAAAAGCAAACTTGCTGAACTTACTGTAATTGCCACTCAGTATTTCGCTTTTCATTTCATCATCAAGCTCGGTGCTCCAGTTTTGGGCCAGGTAACTCATGTAGCCATCAGTAAGCCATTTGGGCAAATCAAGCAGGGCCTGGTTGCCGGCCACTTCGCCAATATCATCGCCAAATAAGCGGTTTTCGGTTAAAATTTGCGCAATGCCATGGCGCACCTGCAAACGTAATTTTTGATGATCGGCTTCAAAATAAACAACCATTTTATTGTTTACCAGTTTGGTGCCGCCGCTGGTATTTTGCCACTCAATACCCAGGCCAATATTGCTTTGCTGCATTTCGGCAAAATCGTTGTATAAAACAATATTGGCACGGCGCTGCAAACTATATTCGGCAGCGGCTTCCATTTGCGGCAATTCTTTTTCGGCACTTTGTGCTATAAATTTGGCAAGCTCCTCGCCATTTTGGTGGTAATAAATATTAAAGTTTTTGGTTTGGTAGTAACTCCATTTAAATTTTTTAAACTGCACCCTGTTTTTACCAAATTCCACCGCACTTACCTGCGCTGCGGCAAAATAACTGCCGGCCAAAAGGAAAAAGGAAATTAGAGATATTCTGCTGAACTTCGCCATATATTAAATTTGAAAATTTACATTGAGTATTAAAATTACTTTATTCAGACTAATCATTAAAAAACAATTTCAAACCAATAATGTTAAAAGTTAAAAGCTTTGTTTTCAGTCCTATACAGGAAAATACGTATTTACTGTATAATGAGTTTAACGATTGCCTGGTTATTGACCCCGGTTGCTATTTTCCTGAAGAAAAGGATGAGCTGAAGGGCTTTATTACACAGAGCAGTTTAGCACCACAGATGCTGCTCAATACCCATTGCCACCTGGATCATGTTTTTGGTAACAGGTTTGTTGCCGAAACCTGGGGACTAACCCTTCAGTTGCACGAAAAAGAAAAAAAACTGCTGGATTATGCACCCACATCGGGCCTGATGTACAATATGCCTTTTGATAATTATCTGGGCGATTATATTTATTTAAAAGAAGGCGATATTATTAAGCTGGGAGCCGATGAATTAAAAGTGATTGAAGCACCGGGCCATTCCCCTGGCCATATTTGTTTTTATTGCAAAAAACAAAATTTCATCATCAGCGGCGATGTATTGTTTAACCGCAGCATTGGCCGTACCGATTTGCCGGGAGGCAATCATGAAACCCTGCTGAAAAACATCAGGGAGAAATTATTTATATTGCCCGATGAAACAGTGGTTTACAGTGGCCATGGGGCGGTAACAACAATTGGGGAAGAGAAGAAGCATAATCCGTTTTTGAGTTGAGTTTGCATCCAGCTTTAATTACACAAAACTTTGATAGGCCGGTTAACATGGCACAAGCCCAAAAACTGACATTATACAAGTAATTATTTTTAAGGGGTCTTCCAATTTTTCAATTTTATAGTGCTTGTAAAAATACCTTGGACATGGATAACGGAGAGCTCGCTTTTCTGATGGAGTGATAATTTCAATCAGATACATAGTTGGGCCACTATCTGTCCAATTCCATCTGCTATTGCCATTTTGGTCCAATAATATTCCAATGGAATCACTTTTAATTGTAAATAGGTTGCATTTAACTAGTTCTTGATATATGGAATCTAAATTTAAAAATAATGGTTTCTTTTCATCAATTTTGAAAGAATCATTACTTCGGATTTTTTTTGAAAAAGTATAATAGGATGATTTCCAGACATTATTTTTGTTTGTTAAAAGTAACAAAGAAGTTATATTAATTCTACTCCATCCATTTGAATACCAAAGCCTGATTTGTAAATCACTTCCAGAATAATTTGATGTGTCGAGCTGCGATAAAAATGGCTTGGAATTATTGGCATTATAATTCGAATTGGTATTCCATGAGCTTGTTTCCTGGGAGTATACAACAGTAAAGCTACTTAGCGAAAAACATAGTATTAAAAGATTCTTCCTAATTATCGTAGTAAGCCTTTTGATGTTCAAATGTTTTCAAATAAGTAAGCGTATCTAAAGTTTTGGCAATTGCACAATTTACAAATACAACAAGTAAAAAGAAAATTATTTTTTTTCAATAGCCAATAAAACTTGTACACTTTTTAAAAAATAAAACAAATAGCGAGAAAAATTTTAAAACGGCTTTTATGGATTTACAAAAACCCTTATATCCTTAATTGTTTTAGAGCCGTAAAACTGTTGCTCTTCATTGGTAAAATAATAGTGATTTCTGTTAGTATAATAGTTTATATTAACTAAAGGTATTGGTGTTTGCCACTCGATTACGAACTTAATTGCTCCATAAGTAAACATATTTGGCCGATTTACAAAATAAAAACTGCAATATGGTATTTGTGTTTTATTTCTAATATTTCTGCCCCCACGAACTGATACAAATTGAACCTGATTCATAGCATTTAATAATACAGAAAATGGCTGGCCAATATATTGTGCTTTTTGCTGTTCAAAAGTTCTTAAATAATTAAGCGTATCCAGTGTTTGGGCTGTAGCGTTATTTATTACTAAAGCTAAAAAAAATGTGGTTATTATTTTTTTCATTTTCGTGCGTTTATTCAATTATAATAGTATTTAAATTACAAACAGGCGTTTGCATGTATATTTTTTTGGTAGGATCAAACGGATCAGGTATTTCTTTTACAAAAATAGGTTTAAAAACGCCAGTTGCATCCATTTTTGCAATAGTAATACCCGTTTGAAATTGGTAAGCAATAAAAGCCTGTGACAATTCCATGGCTTCATCTTCTGATTTGCCTATATCTTTAAAATAAGTAAAAACTTCATCACTTTTTTTAAACATTTCTGTCCCATCTTTCAAGTCGCCCATTGTAGTATCAAAATATGAAAAATAGGGCCAGTTTAAAGGGAAATTTTGCAGCAAAACAGAATCTGAAACAACAAGTGTATAGTCGTTTGCCCCTTGTGAAAAGACAAAATATTTAAAAGTGCTGCCTTGTGAATTACGAGTCGCATAATTATACATATCACCTACCGAAGGTGCGTTGAATGCATCGGTATAATGTGAATGGGCAGCGCCATGTGTAATGAGATTTTGTATACCCAAACTACTAGGCGGAAATTGTGTAATAGGGATAGATATTCCTGTATCACCCACTAAAATGTTTGTAGTAGTATAGTTAGCATCATTTGGGTTTATTTTACCAAACCAAAAGGCTTTTTCTCTATTGGGAAGAAAATTTGCTGTCATTTCTGCTTTCCTGCTTTGCATTTCTGCTCTTCTGAATAAATCTGTTGCATTCTGGCAAGCCTGATATACCTTTTGACAAGGTGTAAGTGGTGGAGTAGTTGGTGGGTCATCACACGGGTCAACAAAATTTAAATAAAAAGGAGCAAAACAACCACCACCACCGCCACCTCCTCCGCCTCCTCCGCCGCCTCCAGAACCACCGCCACCACCACCACCATTTGGATCTTCTTCATATCCGCAAACTGTTACAGTCCAAGAGTATTGGCATGATTGTAACCAGCATATTGTACATATAAAATGAATTTGCAGGCAATAAACAAGGTTTGATTCTGATGATTGGGTACTATTTTTTAATTTTAATGTTTTCTCTTCATGATCCTCGCCTTCATGTACGCCTGTACCACCAAACAAATTAGATGGGATGTGGTAAAATGTATTAGTTCCCCATATTCTATTTTCGAAATATAAAAACAGGGCGAGCTTTTGTTCAATTCTAGATAAATCAGCATCATTGCTGCTTACTTGTTGCTTCAACATATCCTGAGTAGTGCAGTTAATACGATAAGTATTGTCCTCATTCTGTGTAACAAATAAAAGTGCAGAGAGATTTTGATTGTTTAAAGAAAGAGGAATTATTATTGTGCTTCCAATGATACTGAAATATTGGGAGGTTTGACCACTTTTTTGGGTTGCACTATTCTTTTCCAGAATAATAAGTTTATCCCAAACTGGTAATCCGCATTTGGCAGGTAGTTTATTTACAAAGCCGGTGTTTTCATTTTCCTTTTTTAATAATTCAATTGTTGCAGCCACCTCTTTGTTGGGAATGTTATTAAAATAAAAGAATTTTTCTACAAAATTTTCCTCATTTAAAACAGGGTTTTTTACATCAATTTTTTTACAAGAATAGAAAATAAAAGCAGCAGAAATAAGTAATATCAATAATTTGGCTAAAGACTTTAAGGGTGTATTCATAAAAGGGCAATTAATTAGGAGAAATATTATAAAATAAAATTAAGGATAATTATCCTTATTAAACAAATTTATTTTCTTTTCACTTTGAGTTGTGCCAAAAAGGGAAAGAAAAAAATATCAAAGAGATGATTTGTTTTTAAAAAACATTGGTATTAGGATAAGACAAATACGTTTGGAAAAAGGAATGTCTCAGGAAAACCTTGCTTTTGAATGTGAGTATGCTGATTATTCTCAAATAAATCGGATAGAACTTGGCAAGGTAAATTTTTCAATCTCCTACCTAAAATTAATAGCTGAAAAATTAGAAGTGCCAGTTACAGAATTGCTTAAATTTGAACATGATGAATAATTTTTAGCGATTACTTAAATTTATTGGTCCACTACTTTAATACACCACTACGATTTTGAAAGTACACCAACTAGGTACTATTTCACTCTTTAATTTTTTTTGAGTATTTTACAATTGTCCAAGAGTAACTGTGTAATTGTTTTTGCACATTTTTTTTAATTAGTTATTATGAAATTATTTAAAAATTTTTCCACTTTTTTAATGATAATGACAACCGTTAGTGTCATTCCCCTTGCTTCTCAAGCCCAGCATGGGGCCATAAAGCAAAAGATAAAAAAGGATATGGAAAAAAAATATGCCGATTCGCAACGCATAAAAGGTAAAACCGAACTGGAGAAAATAACTTACGAAAATGATAAGCGTTATAAAGACCTTGTTAACAAAGTGCAGGCCACCATTGCTTTTGAAGATAAGGAGCTTAATAAAAAAGGCGAAGTAAAAAAAACAATGGTTCAAAAGATAGTATTTGGAAAAAACGGCGAGTGTATTGTAATGAACGAAGGCGATAAGCATGAAACCTGGATGATTTATAATTATGCTGATAAAGCAAATTACATGGTTAATGTAAAAGAAAAAACAGCGGTAAAAATGCCATTGATAAATATGCAGAAAATGGCTGAAGCAGGAGCAAAAGCAGAGGCAGAAAAAAATGCAACGGACAATCACAGTTCTTTTAAAGCCACCGGCGAAAAGCAGAATATTAACGGCTATAACTGTGTAAAATACATTTACACTTATACCGACAATAAAAAGTATTCAACCATGGATATGTGGCTTACTAATGATGTAAGCTTAAACCTGGGCGATAATTATATGTTTGGTGCCAGGTTAAATGCCTATAAATTTCCGGCAAATGCCCAAAACAAGGATATGAAGGGCGGCGTAATGGTAAGAACAGTTTTATATGACAAAAATGGCACTCCCGTTTCGCAGCGTGATTTGAAAGAATTTAAAAAATCGGCAGATGAACAGTATTTTGATATGAGTAAATTTAAAGTAACTGACATAATGGGATTACTTTAAATTATCCCTGTCCTGGCACAACTCAATCAACACCCCATTTGTTCCTTTAGGGTGTAAAAAGCACACCAGCTTATTATCGGCTCCGGTTTTGGGTTCTTCATTCAGTAAAATAAAACCTTCGGCTTGCAGGCGTTTCATTTCGGCTTTAATATCGGTTACTTCAAAAGCAATATGGTGCATGCCTTCGCCTTTGCGCTCAATAAATTTTGCAATAACGCCATTGGGGTCGGTGCTTTCCAGTAGCTCAATCTTAGTTTCGCCTTTTTGAAAAAAAGCCGTATTCACTTTTTCACCTTCAACCGTTTCTGTCTTGTAACACACGCTATTCAGCAGTTTTTCAAACAAAGGAATTGAAATTGCCAGATCTTTTACAGCAATACCAATATGTTCAGTTTTTAGCATAAAACTTAATTTTTAAGGGCCCTGTTTACGAAATAAGTAAAATGAAGTGCCTGGCATAAATCGAATCGCTAAAATAGAACCTTTTGCAGTAAATTTGCGTTATAACGAACAGAAACTAAACAGATTGATATTATGTTGAAATTGCCCATTTACTTAGATAACAATGCTACTACACCCATGGATCCCAGGGTTTTGGAAGCCATGACTCCATATTTTTTGCAGCATTTTGGTAATGCGGCCAGCCGTAACCATCCTTTTGGCTGGGAGGCTGAAGAGGCTGTTGATTATGCCCGTGAGCAGGTAGCTAAATTGATTGGTGCCGATCCTAAAGAAATTATTTTTACAAGCGGCGCTACCGAAGGCGATAACCTGGGTATTAAAGGTGTGTACGAAATGTATGCCAGCAAAGGCAACCACATTATTACCGCAACTACAGAGCATAAAGCAGTTTTAGATACCTGCAAGCATATTGAAAAAAGTGGCGGAGAAGTTACTTACCTGCAGGTGCAACCCGATGGTTTGATTGATTTGAAAGAACTGGAAGCTGCAATAAAACCAACTACAATATTAATTGCCATTATGTATGCCAACAACGAAATTGGTGTGGTGATGCCGATAAAAGAAATAAGTGCCATTGCCCGTAAACACGGGGTTTTATTGTTTACAGATGGTACACAGGCGGTAGGTAAAATACCTGTTGATGTTAATAAAGATGGTATTGACCTGATGGCTTTTACAGCCCATAAAATGTACGGCCCTAAAGGAGTTGGTGCATTGTATGTTCGCCGTAAAAACCCAAGGGTAAAAGTTACCGCACAAATGGATGGTGGCGGCCATGAACGTGGTATGCGTAGCGGAACGCTGAATGTACCGGGCATTGTAGGCTTTGGTAAAGCATGCGAAATTTGTATGCTGGATATGGAAGCAGACAGTAAACGCATCAGTAAAATGAGAGATCATTTACAAACAGAATTATTGAAATTAGAAGAAGCATACGTTAACGGCAGCAGCGAACATCGTTTGCCACATGTTGCCAATATTTCTTTTAAACACGTAGAGGGCGAGGGTTTGCTGATGGGCTTTAATAAAAATATTGCATTAAGCAGCGGATCGGCCTGTACATCTGCCTCTTTAGAACCAAGCTATGTATTAAAAGCATTGGGCCTGGGCGATGATCTGGCACATAGTTCACTACGTTTTGGCTTAAGCCGTTTTACAACCGAAGAAGAAATTGATTATACCATCAAAGCGATAAGCGAAACCGTGTTGAAGTTAAGAGAAATGAGTCCGCTTTGGGAAATGTATAAAGAAGGAATTGATTTGAGTACGATTGAGTGGGCAGCCCATTAAAAAGTACGATGTGTGAGGTACGATGTACGACTTTACCTCAGACATTTAAATAAATTTACTGTCGTACATCAAACATCTAAAATCTAACATAAAATGGCATATTCAGAAAAAGTAATCGCTCACTACCAGAACCCAAAAAACGTTGGTACGCTGGATAAAAGTGCAAAAAACGTAGGAACCGGTTTGGTAGGTGCACCAGAGTGCGGTGATGTAATGCGTTTACAAATTCAGGTAGATGATGCAGGTATGATAACCGATGCAAAATTTAAAACCTTTGGATGCGGCTCTGCTATTGCTTCTTCATCTTTAGCTACTGAGTGGCTTAAAGGAAAAAGCGTAGATGATGCGTTGAAGATTGATAATATGGACATCGTGGAAGAGTTAAATCTTCCGCCTGTAAAAATACATTGCAGTGTTTTAGCAGAAGATGCCATCAAATCGGCCATTAACGATTACCGTGTTAAAAACGGTTTGGAAGAAATTAAGTTTGAGGAGAGTGTAGTTCATTAATTAGCTAATAAGCTGATGTGCTAATTTGCTAATTAACCTTTGTCTCAAATTTCTTTTAGCAAAAATTACGGAGTAATAACTCTAAAAAATTAGTAAATTTTCAAATTAGCAGATTAGCAGATTAGCACATTTTATTATGGTAGCAACAGAAAATAGCATATTTATAAGCGACAAAGCCAAAACCAAAGTACTTAAACTAATGGAAGAAGCTGGTGTGGCCGGTGATGACACCCATTTTTTAAGAATAGGTGTTGTTGGTGGTGGTTGCAGCGGTTTAAGCTACAAAATGGATTTTGATACTGAAGTAAAACCAATGGACCAGGTTTTTGAAGATAAAGGGATAAAGATTGTGTGCGACCTGAAAAGTTTTTTATACCTGGTAAATACCGAGTTGGAGTTTAGTGATGGCTTGAATGGCAAAGGATTTTATTTCAACAACCCCAATGCAAGTCGCAGTTGTGGTTGTGGCGAAAGTTTTGCAGTTTAAATATCTTTTTTAAAATAATTAGATGCCTCCCGATTTTCAGGAGGCATTTTTATATTATTTCATGGGTGGCGCTGGTGGAGCCGGCGGTGGCGGAGGTGGTACTTTTGGTGCCGGTGGCGGCGGCGGCGGAGGAGGCAATTCTCCATATTTATTTTCATAAAAAGATCTGTTTGCATTCCATTTATCCATCGAAATTTTTTCTGACACTCCGTTTTTCTTCATATATACCAGATTTTTTCCATTGTAATAATGAACCGATAAATTGTATCCTTTATCATTTACAATAACAGGAGGCGAAAATTTTACCTGTTCAATTTGTAGCGGTGGGGGAGGCGGTGGAGGTGGAAGTGGTGGTGGTACTGTTGGAGGTTCTGGAGGTGGAGGTGGCGGCGGTGGTGGTGGTGGAGCAGCGTCGTTAGCAGATATTGCAGACTGAACTGGCTTTTCAGCCTTTTCGGTTGTTGATTTTTGTGCTATAATATGTGTAGAAGAGGCACATACAAATAGCAATAGCAGTGTTTTTTTCATAATTATATTTTTGCTGAGATGCGGATGAATAAATATTCCATAAATAAACTACTCCGGTTTCAGCAAATAAAAAGCGGGGAAACAAATCCCCGCTTTAATTATATTTTAGAAAACTTGCTTTTATCTAATGCTTTCTTCTTTTGTAATACTTCCCATTTTTGTAATAGTAACCCTTACGATAATGGTGTGTATGTCTTACACCTGGCTTTACAACTACAAACTTTGTACCCGGTGGTGGTGGTGGCGTACGTACTCCTGGTGGTGGTGGTGGTACTAAAATGGGCACCTTTTGCGCCTGCGACTGTAAACCGATTATAATGATTGACAGTATTACAATAATTTTTTTCATATTTATAGAGTTTTAATAGGTACTAAAAAAAGCGTGCCAATTTTTTTACGGTAAAAATTTGCAGATGCAGATGGGGCTAAAATAGAAAGCTCTGCCAATAAATGACAGAGCCTTTGCACTTGGTATTGGTAAATAGTTAGTTTTGCCTGTAACGACCTAATTTTTTATAATCAACAATGTTTTAGAGGCTTATTACTTAGATAGACAAACCCTATTTTAATTACGCTGCTTTATCGTTAAGCTTAAAATACATTTATTAGAGTTATATTAACTGCTGATATAGTAAATTGCAACAATTGTAAAAATTCATGCTTAGCATTTTTAAAAAAGAATTAAACCAGTTTTTCAGTAACCTAACTGGCTATATTGCCATAATACTTTTTTTACTCATTAATGCCGTATTTCTGTTTATACTGCCCGATAGCAGCATTTTTGAATTTGGCTACGCCTCATTAGATAAATTTTTTGAACTGGCACCGTGGATTCTGATGTTTCTGGTGCCGGCAATAACCATGCGTTCACTTTCAGATGAATTCCGAACAGGCACATTTGAAATTCTTAAAACAAAACCTTTATCTGCCTGGCAGATTGTTTTGGGGAAATATTTTTCAATACTTGTTGTTTTGTTGCTGGCTATATTGCCTACCATAATTTACATAATCACCATCAAAGCATTGAGTGCCCAAGGCGGTATTGATAGTGGCGGCATACTCGGCAGTTATATCGGACTGTTTTTACTGGCTGCTGTTTTTGCCGCTATAAGCCTTTGTTGCAGCGGGTTTACAAATAATGCGGTGGTGGCTTTTTTAATCAGTGCTTTCAGTTGCCTGATTTTATACTTTGGTTTTAATGCACTCAGCAAACTGCCCTTTTTTACAAACGGGTTAGATTATTATATTGAAATGCTGGGTATAGATTTTCATTATCGCAGCATCAGCCGTGGCGTGTTAGATATCAGAGATCTGATTTACTTTATCAGTGTAATTTTTATTTTCCTGTTAGCAACTGTAAAAAATTTGTATAAAAAATAATTTAGTAAAACATAAAAATTCTCCGCCGGTAGGCGGAGTTAGGGGCAAATGAAAGCACTGATTAATAAAATATGGAAAAGCAAAGCTTGGTTACTGATAACCATTGCCTTGTTAGTTGGGTTAAACTGGCTGGCATCGCAGTATCATACCCGTATAGATTTTACCAACGAAAAACGCTTCACACTTTCTACCCCAACAAAAAAAGTATTGCAAAAATTAGATGATGTGGTGCAGGTTGATGTTTTTTTAAAAGGAGATTTTCCCAGCGGGTTTAAAAAACTGGCAAACAGCACAACTGAAATGCTGCAGGAATTTAAAGAGGTTGCGGAAAATAAATTAGGATATAATTTTATTAGCCCGGATGAAGAGATGCCAGAAGCTTCTGTAAAATGGGGAGATACACTTTCTGCAATAGGTTTATATCCTTTTAATCTTAAATCTCAATTGAAGGAAGGAGAAAAACAGCAGTTGGTCTATCCTGTTGCTTTAATAAGATACAAGGACAGAGTGCTTCCTGTAAGGTTATATAATGGGATTCCAAATATTGGGCAAAAAGAAATTAATAGTGCAGAAGCTTTATTGGAATATGAATTAGCAAATGGTATATACAAAATTACCAATGATGAAAAACCTATGCTTGCATACTCTATTGGTAATGGCGAACCCCCTGTCGGCAGCTACATTACTTATGATTTAGTTGAAAATTTGCTACGTCCTGATTATAATCTTTTTACATTTAATTTAAATACACAGGCTGTTATACCCGATACTTTCAAGGTGTTGATGATTGTAAAACCAACTAAACCATTCAGCGATCAGGAAAAACTTAAGATAGATCAGTTTGTAATGCGGGGAGGTAAAGTATTGCTGTTCATAGATAAGTTGAATGCAGAAATGGATAGCCTTCGAATAAAAAATGAAGTTATTGCATACGATAGAGGCCTGGAATTGAATGATCTGTTATTTAAGTATGGTGCAAGAGTTAATTCTGATCTGGTAATGGATTTGCAAAGTGACAAATTGCCTTTTGATGTAAATGGTAATGGACAATTTGATTTTTTAACCTGGAACTATTTCCCTGTTTTTGCATCTGCATCCAATCATCCACTAAATAAAAACATCGGCTTTGTTTCCGGCAAATTCGTTAACTCCATAGATACAGTGGGAGCAGAAGGAATTAAAAAAACATTTTTATTGAGTTCATCATCAAATTCCAGAATAATTGCAACGCCAGCTTTAATAAGTGGTTCTCAAAATGTAAACGCTCCCCGGGATGAAAAATTTAATAAAGCAAATATTCCGGTAGCAGTTTTGCTGGAAGGAAAATTTGAATCACTTTTTTCCAACCGGTTATCGCAGGCAATGAACGATAGCCTGAAAAAATATGGGTCAATATTTATTCCACAAAACCTGTATGATAACAAAATAATTGTTGTAGCTGATGGAGACATCCCATTGAACTCGGTACAAAAAAACGAACCCCTGCCAATGGGTATGAATCCATTTACTTACGGCACTCAACATCAGTATCCGTTTGCCAATAAGGAATTCATACAAAACTGTCTCGATTATCTCATCAACAGTTCCAACCTTTCCGAAGCAAAAGCAAAAGATTACACCCTACGCCTGCTCGACATGAAAAAAGTAAAGGCCGAAAAAAGTACCTGGCAAATCATAAATATACTGGTGCCTGTTTTAATAATAATTTTATTCGCATTGGTTTATCAATTTATAAGAAAAAGAAAATACACCGTGGCTTAATATGGATAAAACACAACTCACATATCTCGTTTTTGGAATTATACTCGTAGTGTCGCTTATTGTTGACCTTGGCCTGATGAGTAAAAAAGATCAGAAGGTTACCATTAAACAGGCCTTGTACCAAACCTTTTTTTGGGTGGGCCTTGCGCTTGCATTTTGTGTTTTTTTATGGATAGAAGAAGGCCAGAAACCTGCGCTTGAATACCTTAGTGCCTACCTGATGGAATGGAGCCTGAGCATAGATAATATTTTTGTTTTTATACTTATTTTTTCAGCATTTAGTGTAAAAGAAAAAAATTATGGAAGGGTATTGCTGATAGGCATACTGATGGCCATTGTGTTCAGGATCATTTTTATTACTGTTGGCGTAGTACTGGTTGAAAAATTTCACTGGCTGCTGTATGTGTTTGGCGTTTTTCTGGTTTACACCGGCTACAAAATGTTTGTATCGGTAGAGGAAGAAGATGACTTTGATCCGCAAAAAAGTAAAGTCTATCTTTTTGTAAAAAAATTTTTACCCCTTGCACCACATGATGGGGATGGCAAATTTTCGGTAATAGAGAACGGCAAAAAAAAGTATACTACTTTATTTGTAGTGGTAATTATGCTGGCAGCTATTGACTTGGTATTTGCTTTAGATTCTATACCTGCTGTGATGGGCATTGTAGATACCAAGACGGTAAGCTATCAACCCACAGCAAGACTGGTAATTTATACCTCTAATATTTTTGCGGTGCTGGGCCTGCGCTCTTTATTTTTTCTATTGAGGAATGCCGTAAATAAATTTGATTACCTGCCACAGGGTATTGCCATCGTGTTAATATTTATAGGTGTAAAAATGCTTGCAGAGCACTGGATAAATCAATGGGTAGATAAAACCACACAGGTATTTATTTCGCTGGCTTTTATATTGGTTTGCCTGGCAACATCTGTGGTGTATTCTATTTTCATTGATAGGGCAAATGCAACAGAAAACGAGAAGCCATTAGATGATGATCAGGCACATTAGCCGGCACAAAATAGTAACAGCAAATAAAACTGTTGCCTGATAATAAATTATTGATGTACACCATTGCAGACATAGAAAAAATAACTGGCGGTAAATTGTTATTAAGCAACAATCCCGATGCTGTAATAGAACACCTGCTGATTGACAGCCGCAAATTATTATTTCCTGTCTCCAGCCTGTTTTTTTCCTTGCCCGGCCCACGCAGGCAGGGTAGTACTTTTGTACAAGACCTGTATAGCAAAGGTGTTCGCAATTTTATTGTAGATAATTCTTTTATTTTTTTACCACAGGATTTTGAAGCTGCAAATATTATAGCCGTAAAAAACGTATTGCAGGCATTGCAGCAATTAACAGCACAGCACCGCAGCCAATTTCTTTTTCCGGTAATTGGCATAACCGGCAGCAATGGCAAAACCATTGTAAAAGAATGGTTGTACCAGTTGTTGCAGCACGACAATAATATTATACGTAGCCCTAAAAGTTATAATTCGCAAATTGGTGTGCCGTTAAGTGTTTGGCAGATGAATGCACTGCATACGCTTGGCATTATTGAGGCCGGCATTTCTATGCCCGGCGAAATGGAAAAACTTGAAAAAGTTATAAAACCCGGCATTGGAATTTTTACCAACATTGGCGAGGCACACAGCGAAGGTTTTGAAAATATTGGGGATAAAATAAATGAAAAAGTAAAACTTTTTGCAAACAGCGGTACCGTTATTTATTGCAAAGATGAAGTGCTGGTTGATGAAGCGATGTTACTGCTTAATCAAAAAAACAATACTGTTCTATTTACCTGGGGAGAAGATAAAGATGCAACGCTTTGCATCAGCAGCATACAGATTCAGCCATTCAACACGGTTATAAAAGCAGTTTACAAAGAAAAAAAATTAAGTATTTCCATACCGTTTACAAATGACGCCGCTGTAAAAAATGCCATTACCTGTTGGTGTGTATTGTTGCTTTTGCAAGTTGATGATGAATTGATACAGGAACGCATGTTGCAGTTAAAGCCTGTGGAAATGCGCCTTGAATTAAAACAGGGCATCAACAACTGCTCGGTAATTAACGACAGTTACAGTGCAGATATTACTTCTTTATCCATCGCCCTGGATTTTTTGCAACAGCAACAACAACATCCCAAACGCACGGTTATCATTAGCGATATTTTGCAAAGTGGTAAATCAAATACAGCGTTGTACCAGGAAGTAGCAGACATCCTGCAGCAAAAAAAAATTAACCGCCTTATTGGTGTAGGAACAGAAATTGGAAAACACAGCGATGCATTTACCGGAATACCTGAAACAGCATTTTTTAATTCAACTGCCGAGTTTTTGCAGAAGTTTCCTTCCATGCATTTTTACAATGAAAGCATTTTATTAAAAGGTGCCCGGCTTTTTGAATTTGAGCAGATCAGTCATTTGCTGGAAGAAAAAATTCACCAGACCGTACTGGAAATAAACCTCAATGCCATTACCCATAATTTAAACACTTACCAGCAGTTGCTGAACCCCGGTGTTAAATTAATGGCTATGGTAAAGGCTTTCAGCTATGGCAGTGGTGGTTTTGAAATTGCCAACCTGCTGCAGTTTCATAAAGTAGATTACCTGGCTGTTGCCTATGCAGATGAAGGGGTTGAATTACGCAAAGCCGGTATTACATTGCCCATTATGGTGATGAATGCCGAGGAAGTTACGTACGATGTATTGGTACAGCATAACCTGGAACCAGAACTTTTTTCGTTTGGCATCTTATCAACTTTTGAAGATTATTTAATGCGCAATGGAATACAAAATTACCCGGTGCATATAAAATTAGATACCGGCATGCGCCGCCTTGGTTTTGAACAAAAAGATATTGCCGGATTGTGCAGCAGGTTGCAATCAACTTCTGTTTTTAAAATACAATCAGTTTTTTCTCACCTGGCCGCAAGCGATTCTGCTTTACATGATGCATTTACAAATGCACAGGCCAAAGCATTTCTTAAAGGCTGTAATCAAATTCAAAAAATTACCGGTTACACATTCATCCGGCATATCGCCAACACATCTGCCATTCACCGGCATAAAAATATGCAGTTTGATATGATACGGCTGGGAATAGGTTTGTACGGTGTTGATGCAGAACCCGCCATTCAGCAGCAACTGAAAAATGTTACCACTTTAAAAACTACCATTTCTCAAATAAAAAAAGTAAAAGCCGGCGAAAGTATTGGCTACAGTCGTAAAGGTGTAGCCGCTAAAAATTCGGTAATTGCCACAGTAAGGATTGGATATGGTGATGGCTACCCACGTTTATTAAGTAATGGCATTGGAAGTATGTTTGTGAATGGTAAATTGGCTCCTGTTATCGGAAATGTTTGCATGGATATGACCATGCTGGACATAACCGGTATTGATGCACGGGAAGGTGATGAAGTGATTGTGTTTGGAGCGGCATTGCCAGTAAGTGAACTGGCAGCTTCGGCCCAAAGTATTCCCTACGAAATTTTAACAGGTATTTCTCAACGGGTGAAAAGGGTTTATTTTGAAGAGTAGGTTTAGAAGTTTAGGGTTCAGGCGTTTAGTTGGCACTTTTCTAAACTTCTAAACCCTAAACCCAAACCCCAAACCCCAAACTCTCTTATCTTTGCCACTTATTATGAAAGCAAGACACGTAACATTCATCATTTTATTGATAATAATTGCCGACCAGGCATTGAAGCTCTGGATTAAAACACATTATCACCTTAACGAATCGCACCAGGTAATTGGCAGTGGGT
>JAYURR010000196.1:0-8855 GCA_043756605.1 Chitinophagaceae bacterium | reverse complement strand
AAACCACATTATTGACCTCAACCTGATTTAGTAGCTATTTAAAAACCTGCTGTAAAGAAGGTTTTTTAAATTTTATACCTTTCATAAAACATCATTTGTGGCCACAAAAAAAATGAAATAATAAATCCATAAAAAGCTTCGTAAAAAAACTACAAAAACTTAGTAAACCGTATTACAAAGTTTATTTATCAGCAAAATTACATTTGTGTTGTTAATAATTCCAATATCCAAATACCCACGCTTCTGAAACCAAACTATCCTATGAAAACCGTTGAGCCAGCATGTTGGTTATTAATGTAAGTGCTTACCCTGATAAAAAACCTTCCTTATCGAAGGTTTTTTATTTTGTCAACATTTTTTTTACTTTGATAACAACGCTTTTAGACACAGGCGTATTGCTTTTATCTGCTACGTCATTAATGGGCACCAATACATTTGTTTCGGGAAAATAGGTGGCCGTACAGCCTTTGGGAATGGGGTAGGGCACTACAATAAATTGATGCGCCACTCTTTCTCTGCCCTCAGCATCATTTATTAAATCAACAACATCGCCCTGTTTTAATTGTCGGGTATTCATATCGGCCTGGTTCATCATAACCACTCTTCGCTCGTTGTAAATGCCGCGGTAGCGATCATCCAGGCCATAAATGGTTGTGTTAAACTGGTCGTGACTTCGAATGGTCATCATCAGCAATTCATCATCTTTTAAAATAGTTTGGGTTGATATTGCAATATTAAACTGTGCTTTTTTTGTTGCGGTATCAAAACTGCCATCACGGTTGCAGTTTGGTAAATAAAAGCCGCCCGGTATCCGCACCCGCTCATTGTAATTTTCAAAACCCGGTATTGTTTTCTCAATATCTGTTCTTATGTTATCGTAATGCTGCACATATTTATCCCAGTTTATTTTGCTGCCGGCCAATGTTGCTTTGGCAAGCATGCAAACTATTACCGGTTCGCTCAGCATAGCATCGCTTACCGGTTTTAAAATCCCTTTCGATTGTTGTACTACACCCATTGAGTTTTCGCAGCTTACAAATTGAGCTTCATTGTTCAGCATATCTTTATCGCTGCGGCCCAGGCAAGGCAATATTAATGCCTCACGGCCATGCACCAGGTGGCTTCGGTTTAGTTTGGTACTCACGTGTACGGTAAGGCTGCATTTACGCAATGCCTCAGCCGTGTAATTTGTATCCGGCGTAGCCGATAAAAAATTACCGCCCAGGGCAATAAAAACGCTTGCCTTTTCCTGGTGCATGGCTTTAATACAATCCACTACATCGTACCCATGTTTTTGTGGCGGGATAAAATTAAAATGATGCTGGAGTGAATTTAATAATTTTTGAGAAGGTTTTTCAAAAATGCCCATCGTGCGATCGCCCTGCACATTACTATGCCCACGTACGGGGCAGGTGCCTGCGCCAGGCTTGCCAATGCTGCCTTTTAGCAACAGCAGGTTTACAATTTCTTTAATGGTATCAACCGCATTCTTGTGTTGCGTTAAGCCCATTGCCCAGCAAACAATTATTTTACTTTTATCTTTTAAAATATCTGCAGCCTGTTTTATCTCTGCCATATCAATGCCGGCATCTTTCGCTAATTTATTTATATCCTGTTGCTGCAGGTGATTGGCAAAAGCATCAAAACCTTCTGTATTGTTTTTAATAAAGTTTTGATCAAATACTTTTCCGGGAGATTTTTTTTCTTCCTCCAGCAACAATATTTCAATAGCCTGCAGTAAGGCCATATCGCCGTTTATTTTTATGGGCAGAAAAAGATCTGTCAATGCACTGTCAATACCTAAAACGCCTTTTATCTTTTGCGGATTGTTAAAACCCATCAAACCTGTTTCGGGTAATGGATTGATTGAGATGATGCAGGCTCCGTTTGTTTTTGCTTTTTGCAAAGCGGTTAACATGCGTGGGTGATTGGTGCCAGGGTTTTGCCCCAATATCATAATTACTTCGGCCTCATAAAAATCTTCCAACTTTACTGAGCCTTTGCCAATACCCAGCGATTCACCAAGTGCTACGCCACTGCTCTCGTGACACATATTGCTGCAGTCTGGTAAATTGTTGGTGCCATATTCCCTTACAAAAAGCTGGTATAAAAAAGCAGCTTCGTTGCTGGTGCGGCCCGATGTGTAAAAGATGGCTTCATCTGGCGAAGCCAACGCATTTAAAGAGCTGCCAATTTTTTTAAAAGCATCTTCCCAAGGGATGGGTTGATAATGTGATGCACCTGCTGATAGGTACATTGGCTCTGCAACACGTCCATTTCTCCCAATTTCATAATCGGATAATTTTGCAAGATCATGTACAGCATTTGCTGCAAAAAAATCAGCACCGATTGCTTTGGCAGTTGCTTCGTCACCTACAGCTTTAGCACCATTTTCGCAATACTCTCCAATGCTGCTGCGTTCGTCATCAGGATCAGGCCAGGCGCAACTGGGACAATCAAATCCATCTTTTGTATTCAGTTTATTAAGTGCTTTTAATCCACGCAAAACACCTGCTTCTCCAAAAACATATTGCATGCTCTTTAAAACAGCAGGTACACCGGCAGCCGCTTTTTTTAAAGGGCCAAGCGTTAATCCGGTAAACGTTTCAGGATTCTCTGCCGATGGAATATCTTTTTTTTCTTCGCTCAAAACTTAACAGGTTTTGTTTGGATTTTCGTAATTATCGCTCTGGTCTTCGGTGGTATCATCTAAGCACACAAAGTCTTTTTCAATTAACAGAAATAAGTGATCATTGTTTGGCAATGGCATTTTTGTTTTCAATCCTACTACATTGTTTGCAGGCCAGTCTTTAATAAATGCAGCAGGGGCATGCAAGGTTATTTTATTATTTTCAAACGTTGCAGATAGCAGTTCAGCATCATCTGCTTTTTGCAAAGCATATACAAGCCGGTTGTTTGGGAAGATGGTTTGTTCTTGCAGGTAACCGGTTTCTGCCAGTTCGCTTACTTCCGTTTTTGTAAGCCGTATTCTTAAGGAGTTTCCTTTTATGCGTAGTTTCATTTTTATTTTTTTTGCCACTAATTACACGAATGGAAACGAATTATTCGTGGCAATTAATTCTTTATTAAATTTACAAAGTGAATTTTTAAAATCATTTTAAACTGATTCTTTCTTTACCGCTGTAAATATTAAACCTGTCTTCTTTTAAAAATCCAATTAAAGTTACATCGTTTTCAGTTGCCATTTCCACAGCCAGACTGGATGGTGCACCAACCGAAGCAATTATTTTAATGCCCGCCATCACTGCTTTTTGCAGCAGCTCAAAACTTGCCCTGCCGCTTAATAATAAAATACAATTGTTTAATGGTAATTGTTTGGCAAGCAAGGCAGCTCCAATAATTTTATCTAATGCATTGTGCCTGCCTACATCTTCTCTAAGCATTATAAACTTTCCATCCACATCAAATAATGCACAGGCGTGAATACCACCGGTGTCTTCAAAAACCTTTTGTTGCTTTTTTAATTCGTTTTGTAAAGTATAAAATACTTCTGCCTTAATACAACTATTGTTTTTTATTGCTCCAAATTGCGAAACTGTGTGTATGGCATCAATACTCGCCTTGCCACAAATACCGCAACTGGATGTGGTATAAAAATTACGGGCAGCATTTCCAATTGCCAGAACAATATTCTCTTTTAAAATTACCTGTACCTTGTACTCATCACTATGTTCCTGTTTTATTTCGTTGATGTCCTCATTGCTTTTTATTATTCCTTCGGTAAATAAAAAGCCGGCAGCCAGTTCTGCATCATTACCCGGTGTACGCATGGTTACGGCAATATCTTTAAGCATTTTTCCGGTGGCTGTACTATATTCAATTTGAATCTGCAAAGGCTCTTCCACAGCAACTTTATCTGCGGTTTGGTTTATTTGTCCGGAGTTTATTTTATGTACAATGATATTTTCTACCCGGTTATCTTTCATTGTTTAAAATTACTAAAGAAATCGATGGCGGAGTTATTTTGATTAGGCCCGTTAGGGACGATAGATTGTTAGAAAAATAAAAAGAATATAAATAAATGCCGTAGGCATGATAGAAAATCTTTACGTTCTGTTATCCCTATTCTTCTGTTCCAAGTTGTTTTAATCTTTCTACCTGCTTGCCGGCGCAAGGCAGATGAGCTTTAATCTACGCACTCTTTATTGAATTACAAGCGATATTGAAAGCTTCGCTGGTATCAATACTTTCAAGGCTCTTAATATCAACTGGTAAATATTTTATTGCATTATTATTTTTAAGAAAATGCTGTAACGAAAACTGATTTTCCTGAAACATCGTTTTCAATTTATCAAAAAAGGTATATGGATACCAAGCCAGCATCGGCTCATAAACGTCATCTTCTTTATTATAAAACGCAGTAGGTTTTTTTTTACATTGATGTGAGAACAATTGCAATTCATCAGCTTTTAAAAAGGGATAATCGCAACCAATCAATAGTATGTTTATATTTGGGTATTGTGTAAATGCAGTAAGCAAAGCTCCGATGGGTCCAATGTTGCCAGTAGTTTCATCATCTTGTATAAAATTGTATCCGGCTTTAATGTTCTTGGTTTGTTCTGCGTTGCAGGAAATAAAAACCTTTTCGCAAAAGGGTAGCAGCATATCATACACATGATAACGCTGAGGCTTATTAAAGTACTGCAACATACTTTTATCGGTACCCATGCGTGTGCTTTGCCCGCCGCATATTACAAGACCGTATGTATTTTGAAAGCGGGTGCTTTTTATTTGATCTGTTTCTTTCATAAAATGCAGGGGCCGTAAGTTGACTTCTAAATTACATGAATAGTATTACCCTTCGTTATTTTTGTAGCATCTTTAAAAATAAAATTGGAAAGTAAAAAATAAGGCATTTCTTTTTTCTGCTAACAGTTTTTCTAAAATTGCATTCTACTTTTTTGCCTTGATGCAAAAAAGTAGCAAAAAAAATCAAGGCAAACACTATGGCTCCGCCAGTTTTGCCGGGCCATCGCCCCGGTACCAGCATTCTTTTTAGTAAATTAGAAAAAAATTGATGCCGTTTTTCAGCAGCCTTTTAAAATCTTGTTCACCTCAATTATCGCAGAGCGGCAGTTCATACTTAGGTAAGATCAAAATAGAAAAATGCCATGGTCGCAGTCTTATTATAAAAAAATACCTGTGGGTATCCATTAAATTAAAAACTGCTCTTATTATTGCTTGATATTTGCAACATAAAAATGCCACTCTCTGCTATTCAGCAAATTGTTTTGAAGTGTGGGCCTCGGAAAAAATTGCGTTAAGAAAATTTAGCGGTAAGTGGTAAAAATGAAATGATGTTACCGCCGCCTGGTAATATTCTTAGCTCGTAAGTCGCACATAGCTGGGATTTATTCAAATGTTGTGACTAATTCATTTTACCCTTGACGATAAATTTTTAGCTTTTTTTTCCGCAGCCCTTGATTTTTGTTTCTTTTCATCAAGGAAAAGAAAAATAGAAAAACTAAAAGTTGCCCATTTATCAAAAACATCTCAAACCATAAAACACATCCATCAAAAACTATTCATTTTTACCACTCAAACATTTAATAAACTCCAATTCCCCAACTTTTCATAAATTAACACCCGAAACAAAAACCATTATGAAAAAATACTTTATTGCATTGGCAATCAGCAGCGTTGCCGCCCTAAATGCAACCGCACAGTCAGATAAAAAATTATTAACCACTGCCGATTACGAAGGCGCCACCAAGGCCCTGGGCTTTAATGCAAGCAAACTGGTTTACCGCTATAATGTAAACCCCAACTGGCTGCCCGATGGTAAATTGTGGTACTCGGTTTCGGTGCCGGGTGCTGTAGAATATGTTTTAATAAACCCCGCCGATGGCAGCCGCAAAATTGGCCCCGATAAAAAAACAATCTTACCCGATATGGCCGGTAGTACTGCAAGTGGAGCCAGCGGCCGCCGCAGAGGCGGAGCCCTGGAAAGCCTTTCGCCCGATGGAAAAAAAGCCGCATTTATTAAAGATTGGAACCTGTGGGTACGTGATGTAGAAACCAAAAAAGAAACCCAGCTTACCACCGATGGCATAAAAGATTATGGCTATGCAACCGACAATGCCGGGTGGACACACAGCGACCGCCCCATTATGCTCTGGAGCCCCGACTCTAAAAAGATTGCAACCTTTCAGCAAGATCAAAGGCATGTGAGCGATATGTATTTGGTAACTACAAATGTAGGTGCACCAAAGCTGGAAGCCTGGAAATATCCACTGCCCGAAGATAAAAAAGTGATTCAGATTGAGCGTGTAATTATTGAAGTGGATGTACCCAAAGTTATCCGTTTAAAAATACCGGCCGATGATAGGAGAGGAAGTCTGAGCGATGATATTGCATCTGGCGGCCCTTACGATGATAACGAATGGAATGCCGATGCCACAAAACTGTTTTTTGTAAGCACCAGCAGGGATCATAAAATTGAAAAAGTACGCATTGCCAATGCCAGCACCGGCGATGTAAAAGAAGTGTTTACCGAAAAAGTAGCCACCCAATACGAAAGCGGACAAGGCACCATCAACAACCGTTTTATTGATAACACAAATGAGTTTATCTGGTACAGCGAGCGTGACGATTGGGGGCATTTGTACCTGTACGATGCTGCCACCGGCAAACTAAAAAATCAAATTACCAAAGGTGCTTTTGTAGTTACCCAATTATTAAAAGTTGATGAAGCAAACCGCACCCTGTATTTTATGGCCAATGGCCGTGAGCCGGGGCGGGATCCTTACTTTGCACATTTTTACAGCATTAATTTTGATGGCAGCAATTTAAAACTGTTAACACCCGAAGATGGTAACCACAATATAAACCTATCGCCGGATGGTAAATATTTTACCGATAATTTTTCTCAGCCCAATGTGCCGCCGGTTTCAGTTTTAAGGGATACAAAAGGTAAACTGATTGCAGAGTTGGAGAAAACCGACATCAGCAAATTACTCGCCACCGGCTGGAAACCTGTGGAGCCCATTAAAGTAAAAAGCAGCGATGGCAAATGGGATTTGTACGGCCTTATGTTTAAGCCCAAAGATTTTGATGCCACTAAAAAATATCCCATTGTAAATTATGTGTATCCCGGTCCGCAGGGCGGGGGCGTAGGCACCCGTAATTTTGGTCCGGCCCGCAGCGATCACCAGGCACTGGCCGATCTGGGTTTTATAGTAATCATTATTGATGGCAGTTGCAACCCCGACCGGTCCAAATCTTTTCACGATGCCTGTTATGGCAACATGGGCGATAATACCCTCAACGATCAGATAGCCGGCATAAAACAACTTGCTGCTGCCCGGCCATATTTAGATCTGGATAAAGTAGGCATCTGGGGCCACAGTGGTGGCGGTTTTGCCACTGCCGATGCCATGTTTACCTATCCCGATTTTTACAAAGTAGGCATATCTGAAAGTGGCAACCACGATAACCGCAATTACGAAGATGATTGGGGCGAACGCTATATTGGCCTGGAAGAAAAAGGCCCCGATGGCACAACCAATTATGCCAAACAGGCCAACCAGATAAATGCCGGCAACCTTAAAGGCAAGCTCATGCTGGCCCACGGCGGTATGGATGATAATGTGCCGCCTTACAACACTTACCTGGTGGTAGAAGCTTTGCAAAAAGCCAATAAAGATTTTGATCTGGTGGTGTTCCCCAATGCACGCCACGGATATGGTGCCGATGCCAATTATATGACCCGCCGCCGCTGGGATTATTTTGGCAAAAACCTGATGGGTGCCGAAGTGCCCAAAGAGTTTAAAATAAATACCAACCCCGGCGCCACACCAGCACCCGTAAAAAAAGATACCATTGCCACTGCAGCCACCCGCAAAAACACCGTGTTTAGCCGCATACCGGTAAATGTAAAAAACATTACCCTCGATATTTTTGATAACGGCACCGTTGATGGCGACAGCATTAGCGTTTACTACAACAACAAATTATTGGTTGCCAACCGTGGCCTTAGCGAAAAAGCCATTACCATACAACTGCTGTTGGATGATAAAGCCACCCAGCACGAAATTGTATTGTTTGCACATAACCTGGGTACCATATCGCCCAACACAGCCACCATTGTGGTAAAAGCCGGCGCAAAACGATACGAGTTGCGCAGCAGTGCAAGCTTAACAGAGAATGCGGTGCTGGTGTTGGAATATAAGGGGAAGTAGAACGTGCTGTCACCCTGAGTTTATCGAAGGGCTTTTGAAGCGCTGTCATGCTGAGGCACGAAGCATCTGAGAATGAAGAATTAAAAATGAAGGGAGCCTGGGTTCCAATTTTTAATTCTTCATTTTTTATTTTTAATTGTTTTTTATTGATACCAGCGACATATTTTCATGGGATCATAGTTGCGTCGCAATCCTTTCATCGGCATACCAATGGGGAGCTTTTATCTATGCGGAGATTGTTGTAAAAGAATGAACCAAAGCAAAGGGAATATTGGCATTGAATAGAAAAAGCTTAGAAAATTACTATATCTTTTCCATCTTCAAAAAAATTGAACCTTTCTTCGCCCGTGTTGGCGTTACTGCTTTTCCCGTGTTGGCGTTGGTGCTAAAGTTTCTAAGCTGAAGCCATAACTGATGCCGCTGTTGAGCGTCTCGCCAACAGCCGAAGCCCGGCAACTGTAAGCTCTTAAAAAAGCAATGCTGCCAGAACCTAATTTGCATCAATATGCAAGCAATGATTTACAAATAATAACTTATAACAAAGAGTAAAATGGATAATGCTTCGGCTGTTGGCCAGAGGCGCAACAGCGGCGTTAGGGAAACCGATAGTTTATTAATTCAAGTTGTAGCAAACTAACGGCGGCGAAAAGCCCC
>JAYURR010000195.1:0-8897 GCA_043756605.1 Chitinophagaceae bacterium | reverse complement strand
AGCTGCAATGCCCAGCCAGTGAAGATATTTTACTGCCATATTTTTAAATAAGAGGTAAAAGATAAAAGTTTAAGAATCTTATCTAACAAAAACGCTGTAACTTTTGTTGTTACAGCGTTTTATTTTTTTTGAGGTCCCGACCAGATTCGAACTGGTGTAGAAGCTTTTGCAGAGCTTTGCCTAGCCACTCGGCTACAGGACCGGATGAATATTGAACAAGAAATATCGAATATTGAATATCGGATATGAATTCAAAATACAAATTTATTTCCTGAGCTATTCGGACGCAAAAATAGGGTAATTTTAAAGAAAATTGCAAAACTCCAATTCTTAAATAAAAAATATGAGCCGTATAGCTGAATCTGAATTGATCATCAACGACCGTGGCGCAGTTTATCATTTAAATTGCCGCCCCGAAGAGATTGCGTCAACCATCATTACCGTGGGCGATCCCGACCGTGTGGGCGAAGTAAGCAAACATTTTGATACAATTGAATTTCAGAATAAACACCGGGAATTTGTAACGCACACAGGTTACATTGGCCACAAAAGAATTACTTGCGTAAGCACCGGCATTGGCCCCGATAATATTGATATTGTTTTAAACGAACTGGATGCACTGGTAAATATTGATTTTGAAACAAGGCTGATTAAAGAAAAATTAACCTGCCTCAATATTATCCGCTTTGGCACCTCAGGATCTTTACAAAAAGATATACCGGTTGATAGTTTTGTTGCAAGCACACATGGCCTGGGCTTAGATAACCTGATGCATTTTTATCGCCAGCAAAATAACGAAGAAGAAAAAGAAATTATACAGGCTTTTAGTACACACACGCAACTTAGTTCGGGTAAGGTTTCGCCATACATCAATATGGCCAGTGCTGCGCTGATAAAACATTTTACAAATATTTATCACCAGGGTATTACGGTAACATGTCCGGGCTTTTACGGGCCACAAGGCCGCATACTCAGGCTGGGCCTTGGTTACCCTATGCTGATTGATAACCTTACTAATTTTCAGTTTGGCAATTACCGTATCACTAATTTTGAGATGGAAACATCAGCCATTTATGGTTTGGGAAATGCATTGGGGCATCATTGCCTGAGCCTGAGTGCTATTGTTGCTAACCGCATCAGCAAAGAATTTTCCAAAGATGGGGCAATGGCTGTGGAGAATTTAATTAAACAATCGTTACAGATAATATCAGAGTCAACAATATAAAATGAAAGTAGAATTTTATAAATACCAGGGAACGGGCAACGATTTTGTAATTCTTGAAAACAGAAATCAGCAGTACGACCATCTAACCCAAAAACAAGTAAAGCAAATTTGCGACCGCCGTTTTGGTATTGGTGGCGATGGCCTGATGCTGCTGAACAAACACCCGGAATTGGATTTTGAAATGAAATATTACAATGCAGATGGCAACGAAAGCAGTATGTGTGGCAACGGTGGCCGCTGCCTGGTGCAGTTTGCAAAAAACCAGGGTATGTTTAAAAGCACTTATCAATTTATGGCTATTGATGGCAGGCACGAAGCCGATATTGATATGCGCAACATTGTTCGTTTAAAAATGAAAGATGTAGATAAAGTTGATTATCATTCAAGCTATGCGATACTTAATACAGGCTCTCCACATTTTGTAAAGTTTGCAACCAATGTTGAAGATATTGATGTAATGCAAACAGGCCAGGAAATACGCAACAGCAAAGCATTTGCAGCAGAAGGTATTAATGTAAACTTTGTGGAAACAATTGATGAAGACAGCATTTTTGTACGTACCTATGAGCGTGGGGTTGAAGATGAAACACTGAGTTGCGGCACTGGTGTAACAGCATCGGCATTAATGAATGCACACAACGAAAAAGGTTTTAACCGGGTAGAAGTAAAAACACCCGGCGGCCATTTAAGTGTTGAATTTAATAAAATTGATGATGAGCATTTTGATAATATCTGGCTTTGCGGCCCGGCCGAATTTGTTTACAAAGGAGAAATTGAAATATGAACAAATCAGAAATTATAACTGTTGCTGAAAAAAGTTTTAACCGGCTTTCGCAAACCTGTTTGGGTATTAATGAAACTTTGCTTTTTAAACGGCCCAAAAATAAATGGTCGGCTGCAGAAAATGTGAAGCATCTGATCATATCAACCAACATGACAACTTTGGTTTACCGTTTACCAAAATTTATTGTAAGGTTTATTGGGGGCAAACCGAACAGATATTCAAGAACATACGATGAACTAAAAGACAAATACGATAAGAAGCTTGCTGGTGGCGGAAGAGCAAGTGTACGCTTTGTTCCAAAGCCAATAGAAATAAACTATGGCAAACAAAAACTGATGGACAACTGGCAGAAATCTACTGCTGGTTTTTTAAAAGCCTTAACTAAAAACACAACAGAAAAAGATCTGGATAATTACCTGGCAAGGCATCCGTTACTGGGCCGCATTACTTTAAGGGAGTTATGTTATTTCACAATCTTTCATACCGAACATCATTTACTGGCTATCAATAAAATCAGCACAAACCAATGATTCAATATTTTAAAAATACCGACAGACAAACGATTGCCATTGACAAAGCGGCTGAAGCAGTTTGGGTAAATGTTTTGCCCCCGCTAAAGCAGGAAGAGTTTACCGAGCTGAGCGAAACCATGAACATCCCTATTGACTTTTTAAAAGACTCGCTTGATATTGATGAACGTAGCCGGTACGAGATTGAAGATGATGTAAAATTGATTGTAATTAAAACACCAACCGAAAATAATTCCTTTAACCTGAGTGATGCGTTTTATATTACCATACCAATTTGTATTATACTTACCCATAACCAGATTGTAACGGTTAATTCATTTGAGAATGAAGCCATCAAAAAATTTCTGAACACTTTTCAGCACCGTAACCCCGACAGGATGAATATGATGGTGCTTAAAATATTTGAAAAAGTAACAACCAACTTTCAGGATTATCTTAAAGAAATAAATACACGCCGCAACAGTCTTGAACAAAAATTGTACGACAGCAACCGCAATGAAGAACTGCTGCAACTGATGCGAATTCAAAAAAGTTTTGTTTATTTTCTTACGGCATTGCGCAGCAATGAACTGCTGATGATGAAAATAAGCCGTACTAATATTTTAAAATTGAATGAAGATGAAAGGGATTTGCTTGAAGACCTGATTGTAGAAACATCGCAGGCACTTGAAATGGCAAACACTTACACAAACATCCTCAACAGCACGCTGGATGCCTTTGCCAGCATCATCAGCAATAACCAAAATGATGTTTTAAAACGATTAACCACGCTCACCATTTTTTTAAGTGTGCCGGTTTTAATTGCCAGTATTTATGGCATGAATGTTCCAATTCCTTATAAAGACAGCCGCATGGCTTTTTGGTTACCGGTTATACTTTCAATCATTATCCTTGGTTTTGTAATATGGAATTACGCAAAAAGATACAGACGATGATCAGCATGTTTAACATTAGGGTATATGGTATTTTAATAAATGAAAAGCATCAGGTTTTGGTAAGCGATGAATTTATACGTGGTGCATACATCACTAAATTTCCCGGTGGGGGATTGGAGTTTGGCGAAGGTACCAGGGAATGCCTGGCAAGAGAATTTATGGAAGAGATGCAGTTAAAAGTAAAAGTTACAGATCATATTTATACAACCGATTTTTACCAGCAAAGTGTATTTAATGCTGCACATCAGATTATCTCCATTTATTATTTTGCCGAAGCATTGGAACCGATAACCGCTCCCCTGCGCAGCAAGCCTTTTGATTTTGATGCACAGCAATTAAAAATGTATGAAGAAACGGGCGAAACAGAAACCTTCCGTTTTATTGATTGGGAAGATTTTTCGGAAGAGGTTGTAAGTTTGCCCATTGATAAGATTGTTGCCAATATAATAAAAGTGAAATAGTTTACCAGGCTGATAATTAAACTTTAGTCACCACCGGATTAACAAAATAACGGATTAACAAATTAACGGATTAACCTTTTCACAATGATAACAACTGATAATTTTTTTGAACAGGATCACACATTGGAAAACGAAAGAGTAAGACTGGAGCCACTTACCGAAAAACATTTTGAATTATTATTACCCATTGCACTGCATACCGTACTATGGGAATTCACCAGTACCAAAGTAAGCAGCGAAGCAGACTTTAAACGATATTTTGATACCGCATTGGCCGAAAAAAAAGCAGGCAGCTCCTATCCCTTTGCTATCTATGATAAACTGCATAATCAATATGCCGGCTGCACCCGTTATGGTAATATCTCTTTTCCAAATAAAAGAGTAGAAATTGGCTGGACCTGGTACCACCCTGAATTACAGCGTACTGGCATTAACAAAACCACTAAGTTTTTATTGCTCAGTTTTGGATTTGAAACATTAAACCTTAACCGGATTGAACTAAAAACCAGCGTACTCAATTTAAAATCGCAGGGCGCCATGCTGAAGATTGGTGCAGTAAAAGAAGGTGTTTTACGTAACCACATGATAAATGATGACGGATTAGTAAGAGATACCATGTACTTTAGTTTTATTAAAGAAGAATGGCCCTCCATTAAAGAAAATACTTTTAAAGAATTTTTTAATCTCCCGCAAAGCCGCTAAGGCAACAAAGAAAAACTTTGTGCACTTTGTGTATCTGTGGGATAACAAGCAAACTTCAAAAAATAATTTATGAAAAGATTATTAGTCTCTGTTTTTATTATTGCCATTTTCAGTTGCAACAATAAAAATAAAACAACAACCGAAACTGTAAATGATGATTTGTACAAAGAAGTACAAACCGGTGGCGTTAAAATAATTCCTATTGAAACACCCAAAGGCAAATTCAATATCTGGACAAAAAGCATTGGCAATAACCCAAAAATAAAATTGCTTTTATTGAACGGTGGCCCCGGTGCCACGCATGAATATTTTGAATGTTTCGAAAATTTTTTATTGCCCGAAAATGTGGAGCTTATCTATTACGACCAACTAGGTTGCGGATTGAGCGACAACCCCAAAGACACTACCATGTGGTATTTGCCAAGATTTGTGGAGGAAGTGGAGCAGGTACGCAAGGCTTTAAATTTAAACAAGGATAATTTTTATTTACTGGGCCATAGCTGGGGTGGCATACTTGCCATGCAGTATGCTTTAAAATATCAGGATAATCTGAAAGGCCTTATCATCAGCAATATGATGAGCAGTTGCCCGGCTTATGGCAAATATGCACAGGAAGTGCTGGCACCGCAGTTTGATCAGAAAATATTGGATACCATCAGGCAAATAGAAGCCAAAGGCGATTTTACAAATCCAAAATATATGGAGCTGCTATTACCTAATTTTTATGCAAAACATATTTGCAGGATAAACCCATGGCCAGAGCCGATGAACCGGGCATTATCAAAAACAAACCAGAGTTTATACGTTACCATGCAGGGCCCCAGCGAGTTTGGCATTGGCGGCAATTTAATAAACTGGGATGTTAGCAAACAACTGCCACAAATAAAAACACCCACGCTAACCATTGGCGGCGCACACGATACGATGGACCCTGAGCACATGAAATGGATGAGCACACAGGTGCAGCATGGCCGCAACATTACCTGCCCCAACGGCAGCCACATGAGTATGTATGATGATCAGAAAAATTACTTTCCTGGCTTGATACAGTTTATTAAAGATGTGGATAGGGGAAAGGTTAAATAGTTAATTAGTTAATTGGTATGAGAACTTTTCAGGCAAAAACTTTATTCTGATCTCAAGATAAAAAGGGACTTACAAAAATTGTAAGTCCCTTTAATTTTTTAAAAATCTATCAGCCTGTAAGCCGGATTCTGTTCCCGATAAATCGGGAGGTTATCATTTATCTGGCTGCAACATTACTGTTACAATCTTGCTGCCTACCCTCCGGCATCAAACGAGCCGCCCTCAAGCGCCGGTATATGTGGCATTACAGCACACAAGGTTTACCCAATTTAAGCATTACTGCAAAAACCCGTGAGCTCTTACCTCACGTTTTCAACCTTACTCCTCTGTTGTCATACTGAGCTAGTCGAAGTATGTCAACAGAGGAGCGGTAATTTTCTGTGGCCCTTTCTCTTCCTTTATCATTAGTGTTTCCACCACCTATAAAGGAGCCGGCTATTAACCGGTGTGTTGCTCTGTGCTGTCCGGACTTTCCTATCCCGATAAATCGGGAGCGATAACCCGGCTGATAGAAGGCAAAGATAAATTTTATTTATTTGAGGTAGAATTTGTATGAATTTCCCTCTGAATTTTGAAAATAACTAAGTAACCGAGTGCGAACAACTGTATGAACTGAATTATATAAGCAGGCTACTGTACTGCAATTGAATAGTATATATCAAAAACCGTTTACTTCAGATGTAAATTATAGCATACATAAAAAAATACTACCCTGCATCATATTGTAGAAATTTCTTCGTTATGTTTAATGTTGTTTTTCAACAAATAGATATTTTTTAATAAGCAACACTTATTTTTTTGCAAAAAAAAAGATATATACATGAAAATAATAAACACATTTTTGAGTTGTATTGGACTCACCGCTTTAATTATAGGTCTGATACTGTTTAAGTTCGATTACGAGAATATGACAGTTATTCTATTTTCAGTTTCGCTAGCCAGTTTTTTACGGATGGCATTGCTTCATTTTTATAAGTTATACTTAATTATAAACCTGAAAAAAAATAACGACGGTTAAAGATCAACATCTATCCAATAAGCTAATTATAAAAATTATTAATTCCCACATTTTAAAAATAACCAGTTTATAAACTTTCTTTTTTAGTACCCCTGCGCCTCAAAAAATAATTAATAAAATACAAACCTGTAATCACTATAAAAAAAATTGCAAGTGCCTTCACCTCGGTCCTGGGTATCTGATACAAAAAATAACTTATGGTTATCACTGCCAGCATGGGAATTGTTAATCCTCCGGGGATATTAAAATTATCAGAGGCAGCATTTTTTCCAGATTGGGAAATTGTAATTTCATCAGATTTACCGGTAACTGCTATTTGTTCATTAGCGGGCTCAATTAATGCTGTTTTATACCGCAGCCTTATTGTAGCAAGCACAACAGCCATATAAATCAATAATACTGATGAACTTGCCAGCATGGCCAGTTGCTTAAACCCACCGCTTGAGGCAAGCAAAACTATTACAACACTGTAAACAATAATTGACCAGTATGGTGTTGCAAATTTTGGATGAATGCGACTGAGAAAAGCAGGCAGTAATTTATCTTTTGATGCTGCAAATAATAGCCGTGGCGTGGCCAGCACATCGCCGCTTACCATACCAAACATAGATACAGCAGCCGTTACAAGCATTATGGTACCACCAACAGTTCCAACAAGTTGCATTGCCACTGCAGCCAACGGTGCTTCTTTATTAACTCCCAATTGGTTGCCCAATATCCCCTGCGATACTAATTGTATCAGCAAATAAATTACCAGCACACCGGTTACGCCCATAAAAATTCCTTTGGGTATTGTTTTTTGTGGTTGCTTTATTTCGCCACTCACATTCAATGCAGTTTCAATACCCATAAATGCAAAAAAAAGTAACAGTGCAGTTTCGCTAATGCTTTTAAATGATGGCCATGTATTTACCGTCAGATTATCTGTAGCAATACTGAATACACCCAATAAAATCAATAAGACTAATGGCAATAATTTTATTAAAGTGGCTGCAGCTGCAAAATACGACCCTGATTTTACACCACGAATATTTATAAAACTGAGCAAACTAAATACCGCAATAAAAAAAAATATTCTGATGTATAAAATTGTAAACGCCGGAAACCAGATAGCCAGCATATCTGCCAATGCATTAACTACTGCTGCGTTTGATAAACCCGCAAAACCAAACCAAAAGAGTGTATTTACTAAAAAACCAGCAAAGGGGCCAAATGCTTTTTCTACGTAAGCATACGAGCCGCCAGATGTTGTAACCTTGCTGCCAATTTCGGCATAACAAAGCATAATTAAAATTACCAGTAAAGCGCAAAGCAGGTAGGCTGTAAAGGCAGCCGCTCCCAGGTTTTGGGCAACAATAGCAGGCAGTACAAAAATACCGGCCCCAATGGTAAGGTTCATGGCATTTAGTGCCAGTGCCACTGCTCCAATCTCACGTTTAAGTGCAGGTTTGTTTTGTTTTTCCATCATTAAATATACAATGCTATACACAGCTTTTAAAATATGCGTTAACATTTCATTAAGGTAATACAATTGTATTTGCATTGTGATGAAACGTATCTCGGTTACCTTTGCGCCGCAATTCAGAACTACCGCGATAGATATTGGTTATTACAACCTCCTGTTTGCCCTAAAACCCCCTGCCAGACTGCAACGCCTGACTATACGAGGAATTAATACGTAATGAATAAAAAACAGAAATATGAAAAGTGAAGCAATGGGTGTAGGTACACCTCTCAGTAAAAAAGACCTGAAAGATTTATTAGTTGAAACAAAAGAAACAATTGCTGTTGATGTAAAAACAATCAGCAACAACCGTACATTCGGGCACCTGGATCTCTGGCGTTTACAAAAAAGACAAACCTCAAGTGCTTCTTCGTTGAGAAGAAGGCTGATGTAATTGTATATTATTTTTATTGAAATAATAATTCTTTCCTTATGCAAAAAGCATCCCGATGTGTCGGGATGCTTTTTTATTTACAGATACTTTCTGCCATACTGTCAGCCTGTACTGAGCCTGCCGAAGTATCGGAATATGTGCGCTAGCTTCTTAACTATTTAAACTTCCTACTTTCCCTACCAATCCCAATATAAAAGGAATAAATGCTAAACCTTGGTACCTATCAAACATGTTTTCGGTAAGCATACATATTGCAAC
>JAYURR010000194.1:0-8915 GCA_043756605.1 Chitinophagaceae bacterium | reverse complement strand
TATAACTTTCTTTTTATTTGCCCATCATTTTACCTCCGGTAAAAACCAACGAAACGGCAAAGCGTTGTAAGCGGTCTTTAGGTGCGTTGCTCAGATTTTGATATTCGGCACTTTTCCATTTCTCATCCTGAAAACCTGCAACATAACCGGCCTGTATGCCAATAGTACCATCGCTTTTAGGTGATTTTACTGATATACCCATACCCAGCCTGTATGTAAAAAATGAGTTGGTAAATTTAGTTTTACGTATGCTGTTTTGTACCGTTGATGAATTTGCTACGGTATTAAAATCTACTGCATTTACATCTTTGTAATAAATAGCATGAAAGGTTTCGGCACCAAGGCCAACCAGCGGATAAACCATTACCATTTTTGAAGGCACAAAATCATAACCCAGATCGAACCCGCCACCAAAAGTACGCAGTGTGCTGCTTTTTTTATTGGGGTTACCGGTTAAGCTGCTGCCGCCTGTAATCGAAAACTGCGATACAAAGTTTTTTTCTACATGCATAGATCCTGCACTAAGTGTCCACATGCGGTTGTTTAACCCATCATACTGCGGAAAACCCGCAATGCGGTTGTTCAGGTTATTAAAATTCTGGAAGGTTACGCCAATGCCACGGGTCATTACGGGCATACTCATTTTCATTTTATCCCATTTGGCTTTTTTGTCGGTTTTTTGCTGGGCCATGGCCGATAAAGAAAAAATACTCAGTGCAATTAACATGATCGTTTTCATAATGTACTTGTTTGTTTTTTTAATATTTTGTTACAGAGGCATAGCATTTTTCATGCCGTTATGTGTATTTTTTAAAATAGTTTTTACATAATTGTACGGCCCCGCAATGCGTTAAACATTTTATACAGAGGTTTGGTTTCGTAAATTTTAAAAATGGTTGTTAATTTTATGTTGTAGCAGTGTGTAATTATAAATTTTTATTTTTTTGTTGAAGTGTTTGCCTGGCTTGGGTATTTACACTTTTACAAAACAGAAGGATTAATTTTTTATTTGTGCTGCATAAACATTGTAGATTAAATTTTGCGGTTGATTAATCAGTTGCCAGATTATTTTATTTTATCTTGCCAGCATGAAATTTTTATATATCATCCCCATATTACTCATAGCTACTGATTGTTTTGCGCAAATAACAGATAAGCCTTTTATAAAATTGGTAGAGCCAACCAAAACAGAAAACAATGTAAAAGCAGCCCGCAATTTCATCATTGGCAGCACCTGCAAAACCTGCAACCTTACCATAAATGGAAAAGATATAAAAGTGTATGCAACCGGTGCTTTTGCTTACGAAGTAAATTTAAAACCAGGCGATACGGTTTTTAATCTGATTGCTTTTACCGCTCCGGATAAATCAACCAACAAAAAAATAAACTACAATTTTACTTTACCGGCGCCGCCTGATACGGTTAAAATATTAGACATTGCAACGATAGAAACCTTTCCCGAAGGAAATTTATTTGTAATGCCCGGCGATAGAATAAAATTTAAAGTAAAGGCACTTACTGGTTGCTCCGTTTTTGCCAACGGCAATATTCCTTTATACGAAATGCTGAAAAATAAAATGCCCGGCATGTACCAGGGCGAATATGTGGTAAAAGAGCAAGACAGTTTTTTGGTTACAAAAATACCAGTAACCATTAAAGATAAAACAGGCAAAACTGTTACAAAACAAACCAAATACTGGGTAAGCATGTTTGGCCCTATGGCACCAAATGTTGCGGTAACAAAAGGTAGGCTTGCACATTTGCTGTACGGCCTGGGCGATGATAGATTGGGTGGTGCAAAAATAGGTTATGTAGATTCGGCCATTCTATTAAACATAGTTGGTAAAGTGGGCAACCAATATAAAGTACGGCTAAGTAAATACCGCACAGCTTTTATTGATGATGATGCGGTGGAGTTTTTGCCCAAGGGAACTTTTACATCAGAATCGCTTACCGATAAATGGACCGTGTTTGGCGACAGCGCTTTTGATTATGTGCAACTGGGGTTGTTTGCACGTTTACCTTACCAGAGTTTTC
Organism: Chitinophagaceae bacterium; assembly: GCA_043756605.1. Taxonomy (GTDB): domain Bacteria; phylum Bacteroidota; class Bacteroidia; order Chitinophagales; family Chitinophagaceae; genus Ferruginibacter. The sequence goes on along the minus strand of JAYURR010000194.1, from coordinate 6,878 downwards.
AAATGGTTGATCCATCAAAAATTATTGTAGATGTTTTTGGTGCTACCAATAATACCAATTGGATAACACAATTAGAAAACACAAAGGAAATTAAAAATGTAAGTTACGAGCAGTTAGCTGATGAAATATTTAGAATTACCATTGAACTAAAACATGCACAACACTGGGGCCACAGCATTTATTACAAAGGCAACACAATGGTAATAAAAATAAACCGCCAGCCCGAAAATTTAGCATTGAAAAATTTAACCATTGCCGTTGATGCAGGCCATGGCGGCAGCAATACCGGTGCCGGCGGCCCCACAGGCTCATCAGAAAAAATGCTTGCCCTGGCGGTATCACTTAAACTGCAAAAAGTATTGGAGCAGGCCGGAGCAAAAGTTATTATGACCCGTACCACAGAAAAGTTTTTTGATAATAAAGAACGCATTTTATTTTACAGAGATAGCGTACCAAACCTGCTTATCAGCATTCATTTAAATTCGTCCGGCGATCCCATCCGTGCCGGAGGTACCAGCACTTTTTACCGCTACATTGGCTTTCGTAGTTTAAGCAACAGTATTTACAAACGCATGCTGGAGCTTGGGTTGAAGGAATATGGCAGCAACGGTAGCTTTAATTTTATGCTTAACAGCCCGATAGAATATCCCAATGCATTGGTAGAAACATTGTTCCTCAGCAACCCCGAAGAGGAAATGAAAATAATGGATGAAAACTTTCAGCAGCAGATGGCCGAAAAAATTGTGCAGGGGATAAAGGATTTTTTGGAGAGTTGTAGGAAAAATTAAGCAATGGATTCAGGAATATATATCCTCGTCTTCGACGATGGAAAAGGAAGTTGCCACGGATTACACAGATTTTCAATGATTTTTCCTTGGCTTTCGTCATGAAGAAAAAATTTCGCCTTTGGCAGAAAACTAATCCATGAAAATCTGTGTAATCCGTGGCAAAAAAAATCACACTTACATCAGCCGCATAATCATCGGTTGCAGCAACCAGCAAAAAAGTGTAATCAAAATAATGCAAATGATGTTGAGCACAAATCCGGCTTTAATCATGTCTTTCATTTTAATGTGGCCGCTGGCAAAAACAATGGCATTTGGTGGCGTACCCATGGGCAACATGCTGGCACAGCTTGCACCAAGCGTCATAGGTATGCCCAGCAGCAGCGGATCCATATGCAGCGCCACCGCAACAGCAGAAATTACCGGAGCCATCACAATTACCTGCGCCACATTGCTCATTACTTCGCTCAAAAAAACAGAGATGGTGGTAACAATCAATATCATTACAAAAACATTATCGGTTGCATAAGATGCGATATAGGTACCCAGTTGGTCCATCAGTTTTACATCTTCCAGTGCTTTTGCCAATGCAATGCCACCGCCAAACAACAATAAAATGCCCCAGGCCATTTTACCGGTATCGGGCCAGTCGAGTAAACGTTCTGCTCTTGCGGTAGTTTTATTGCCGGATGGGATGATAAATAAAGTGATGGCACCAATCATGGCAATGATAGTATCATCCAAAACAATTACTTTTTGTACGCTGTTAATAATGTCTTTGGTTATCCATAAAAAAACAGTGCAGATAAAAACAAGCAGCACTCTTTTTTCCGGAGCAGATAATTTGCCCAGTGCTTTTAATTCTGCCTTAATAAAACTTTTTCCTTCAACACTGTGTTTTATTTTATTGGGGGAAAGAAAACGTACCATCACCCAATACAACATAAAAAGTAACACAATGGTGAGTGGTGTAAACACAATCATCCAATCGGTAAAACCAATAGTGTAGCTAAATTTTTCCTGTATATAATGTACATAAGCCACATTGGGTGGTGTGCCAATAATGGTACCCAGCGCAAAGTTGGAGGCGTATGCAATGCAGAGCATAAGGGCCAACGAAAAATTTTTAATGCCTGCACTTTCTTTATTGTGTGTGGCTATTACATGTATAACCGACATGGCGATGGGAAACATCATCATAGTAGTAGCGGTATTGCTTAACCACATGCTTAAAAAACCGGTGGCAATAATAAATCCCAGAATAATACGGTTGCCATTGGTGCCGGTAATATTAATAATGCCCAGCGCAATGCGTTTGTGCAGGTTCCATTTTTCGATGGCAATACCGATGAAAAAACCACCCATAAAAAGAAAGATGATACTATCTGAATAAGATTTAGTTACTTCTTTTAACGAACTAACATTAAGCAAAGGAAACAAAACAATAGGCACCAACGCAACTACTGCCAGCGGCATAGCATCCAGCACCCACCAACTGATCATCAATACGGCAATAGATAAAACCAGATTTGCTTTATGCTCCAGCCCAAGCGGGTTTACAAAAAAGAAAAACAAACAAAGTAACAGCCCCGTAATTAAAGCAGCTTCTTTTTTATACTTTTTAAAAAAATTGTTCATGCAGTTATATAAAGTGTTTCAATTTAAAACAGTTTCATCAATAAATACATGTGGGGCATAACTTTGTACTTCATTAATAATTAAAACTATGAGCAACTTAGTAAATGAATTTAACGAGTACCGCACAAAAATGAATGAGGTAATTCTTAGTAAAGAAAACCTGGTGATAAAGCGGCTATGGAACCTGGATACAAATACTTATGCCGAAGGTGCATTGGATGTAAAAACAAAAGAGTTGCTGGGCCTGGTAGCAAGTATGGTTTTGCGTTGCGATGATTGTATTAAATATCATTTAGGCAAATCGAATGAGCTGGGCATTACAACCGAGCAGATGTATGAAGTATTTGCTGTTGCGAATATTGTGGGTGGTACAATTGTGGTTCCGCATACGAGAAGGGCGGCGGAGTACTGGGAAGAGTTGGAAGGCAAATAATCAATACACGATGCTCAATGATCAATGTTCAAGTAAGCAGCAAGTTAACATTAGCAGGGTTTTGTTTACATAGAGTCTTTGGATTTTGGTTGATGAAATGTTCAATAATCAATGTTCAACGATCAATGTTCAAATAAGCAGCATGCTAACATTAGCAGGGTGAAGTTTTCAATAATTAATGCTCAACGATCAATGTTCAAGTAAGCAGAAAGCTAACAGCATCAGCGTACTGTTTTATATTGAAGATTGAAAATTGAGCGTTGGATATTGAACATTTTTTTAATTTTGGTATTAAAATTATCATAATGCCAGATAGAAAATATGACCTTGAAGATCGCTTTGTAGATTATACCTGCAGAATGATTGATGTGGTAGAAGCATTACCCAATACTAGGGCAGGAAATTATATAGCAGGGCAATTAGTAAGATCGTGCCATTCGCCAACATTTAATTATGGAGAGGCTCAGGCTGCTGAGTCAACAAAAGATTTTATACATAAAATGGGAGTAATCTTAAAAGAACTTAAAGAATGCAGAACTGCTTTAAAAGTTATCCGCAAAAAGGAAATGATAAAACCTGTTACTAAATTAGAGGGCGTTTATAAAGAAACAGAGGAGTTGATTGCAATTATTGGAAAAAGCATCTCAACTGCACAAAAGAAAACTGGCTGATTACCTATTAATTTTAATGTTAGCAGAGTCATATATTGAATATTGAGCGTTGAGCATTGATTATTGAACATTTATTTTAGTTAACTTTAAGTTTCAAAAAAGAAACCATGACCGATACAATAACAAGCTTGCCACCCCTCACCGCAAAAGATTTTGTAACCGATCAGGAGGTGCGCTGGTGCCCCGGATGCGGCGATTATTCCATCCTGGCGCAGGTACAAAAAATAATGCCTACACTTGGTATTCCACGGGAGAATATTGTAATTGTAAGTGGCATCGGTTGCAGCAGCCGCTTTCCGTATTATATGAACACGTATGGTATGCACAGTATTCATGGCCGTGCAACAGCAGTTGCCAGCGGTTTAAAAGCTGCCCGGCCGGAGTTAAGTGTGTGGATTGTTACCGGCGATGGCGATGGATTGAGCATTGGTGGTAACCACACCATTCATTTATTGCGTAGAAATTTTGATGTAAATATTTTATTGTTCAATAACCAAATATACGGTTTAACAAAAGGGCAATATTCTCCCACATCTGAAGAGCATAAAGTAACCAAAAGCACTCCTTTTGGCAGTATTGATCATCCGTTTAACCCGTTGGCTTTGGCCATGGGTGCCGATGCAAGTTTTATTGCACGTACAATGGATAGAGACCCAAAACATTTGCAGGCTATGCTTTTACGTTCGCAATTGCATAAGGGGGCATCATTTTTAGAGATATACCAGAACTGCAACATTTTTAATGATGGTGCTTTTGAAATTTTTACAGAGAAAAAAAGTAAGCCTGATGAAGTGTTGTTTTTAGAGCAGGGCAAACCATTGGTTTTTGGTGCCACGCAAAACAAGGGTATTAAATTAGATGGATTTAAGCCCGTGATTGTTGATATTGCCGAAGGAGCATCAACAGATGATTTGTGGATACACGATGAAAGAGATTTTTACAAAGCGCAGATATTGATACGCATGTTTGATGATCCGAAATTAGAAGGTCATTTACCAAGGCCGTTCGGCGTTTTCTTTGAAACAGAAAGGGCCTGCTACGAAGACAGCATGACCATGCAGATAGAAGAAGTGATTGCCAAAAGAGGCAAAGGCGATCTGGATAAATTGTTGAAAGGGAATGAGACGTGGGTGATAAATTAAAAACCCCCTCCGCCCCCTGAAGGGGGGAACTTGGAGACTTTAGAGAAAAAGAGTCTTAATAAAATATAAAAGTGGTTTCATTTTAAATGAAGCCACTTTTTACTTTGAGAAAAGATGTAGAAATTATTTTACTGCTAAGTTCCCCCTTTAGGGGACGGAGGGGGTTTTTGGATTAAAGCATTCCGTTATTGTTCAAATACTCCGCAATCTGCACTGCATTGGTAGCAGCACCTTTGCGCAGGTTATCACTCACTATCCAGCAGTTTAAAGTGTTGGGTTGCGTTTCATCTCTTCTTATGCGGCCAACAAAAGTATCATCTTTATCATAAGCGGTTAAAGGCATGGGATAAATAAAATTAGCAACATCATCTTTTACAACAACACCTGGTGCTTTGCTGAGTATTTCTCTTACTTCAGCCAGATCAAAATCATTTTCAAATTCAATGTTCACGCTTTCGCTGTGGCCACCCATGGTTGGTATGCGTACGCAGGTGGCTGTAACTTTAATAGCACCATCACCCATAATTTTATTGGTTTCTAAAACCATTTTCATTTCTTCTTTAGTGTAACCATTTTCTAAAAAAACATCAATATGCGGTATGGCATTTAAGTCAATCGGATATTTGTAGGCCATCTCGCCTTCAATACCTTTACGCTCGTTCATTAATTGGGTTACGGCCTTTACGCCGGTGCCGGTAACGCTTTGGTAGGTGCTTACCACCACTCTTTTAATTTTGTATTTATCGTGCAGTGGCTTTAATACCACCACCATTTGTATGGTAGAGCAGTTTGGGTTGGCAATAATTTTATCGTCTTTTGTCAACACATCAGCATTAACCTCGGGCACAACCAGTTTTTTGGTAGGGTCCATGCGCCAGGCGCTGGAATTGTCTATCACAGTAATGCCAGCTGCTGCAAATTGCGGAGCCAGTTCTAATGAAGTGCTTCCACCTGCTGAAAAAATAGCCACATCGGGTTTGGCTGCAATAGCATCTGCAGCACTTATAATTTTATACTGTTTGTTTTTAAAAGTTATTTCTTTACCAATACTTCTTTCCGAAGCAACGGGTATGAGTTCAGCTACCGGAAAATTTCTTTCGGCAAGTACCTGTAACATTTTTGTGCCTACCAGGCCGGTAGCACCTACTACTGCAACTTTCATTCATTAAAATTTAGAACGCAAAAGTAATGAGAGAAAAATAAAAATCAGTTACGATTTTTTATTAACTTGTTTTCTTAATCATAGCTGCTATGAAGAAAGTAAGTTTGATTTTATTTTTATCGATGCTGTTTACCATCAACAGCCATGCCCAGATTGCAAGCCGCTATGATATTGTTATTGATGAATTAATGGCCGACCCTACACCCCAGGTAAGTTTACCAAATAATGAGTGGATTGAATTACGCAACACATCCTCAACCCCATTTAATTTACTGGGCTGGCGTATTGGCGATGCAACCGGCCAAAGCGGTACCATGCCATCTTATAACTTATTGCCCGATAGTTTTGTGATTGTTTGCACGGCCAGCGCCGTAGCAGCCATGAGTGCATTTGGGCCAACCATTTCCGTTACCAGTTTTCCTTCGCTTGATAATAGCGGCGATGTTATTTATTTACGAAGCCCGCAAAACAGAATTATACATTCCGTCAGTTATACAGATACCTGGTACCAGAATGAATTAAAAAAAGATGGCGGCTGGACATTGGAAATGATTGACACTAAAAATCCCTGCAGCGGGTTCAGCAACTGGAAAGCAAGCGCAGATTTAAAAGGCGGTACACCGGGAAAGAAAAATTCGGTTGATGCCGTTAATAAAGATGTAACCGCTCCGCAATTGATAAGGGCTTTTGCTACAGACAGTGTAAACATCAGCCTGGTTTTTGATGAGCCTTTAGACAGTTTAAAGGCCGCTACAGCAGCCAACTACAGCATTAGCGACGGAATTGGCGTGCCGCAATCTGCTATTGCCATTGCACCAACTTTTGATAAAGTAAGTTTAAGGTTAAATGCACCGCTTAGCCGCAACAAGGTTTATACAGTTACTGTTTCAGGTGTATCAGATTGTTTTAATAATTTGATTGGAACAAAAAATAAAGCAAGGGCCGGTTTATCTGAGATAGCCGACAGCCTGGATATTGTTATCAATGAAATTTTGTTCAACCCAAAATCAAATGGAACTGATTATGTAGAAATTTATAACCGCAGCA
>JAYURR010000193.1:0-8950 GCA_043756605.1 Chitinophagaceae bacterium | reverse complement strand
AACGAAAAAAATATGGCAAATCTTTTAGTCATCATAATAAAATTTGGTTCCTCAGCAAATCATCAAACTCATCCCTTCTTCTTATCAATTGTGCCTTTCCATCTTTTACCAGCACTTCCGCAGGCTTTTGTCGTGAGTTAAAATTACTGCTCATTTCAAAACCATAAGCGCCGGCGTTGTAAAAAACAAGCAGGTCGCCTTCTCTTACTTCGTTCAGTTTCCTGTCCCAGGCAAATGTATCTGTTTCGCAGATGTAGCCGGTTACAGCATATTTTTTTGCTGAGCCAGTTGTGTTGCTGATGTTTTCAATTTTATGATAAGCATCGTAAAACATGGGGCGTATCAAGTGATTTAAACCGCTGTTTATACCAACAAAAGTTGTGGTTGCGTTTTCTTTTATAACATTCACTTCTGTAATTAAATAACCTGCGCCACTCACCAAAAATTTCCCCGGCTCAAACCAAACCTGCAAATGTTTTCCATTGGGATTTGGATGATTGCAGAAAGCTTCCTTTACTTTTTGTGCCAGCAGCAACATATCCGTTTCGCCATCCCCATCTTTGTAAGGCACTTTAAAGCCACCGCCCAGGTCAATTGATTCCAGTTCTGTAAAAGATGGAATAATGTCGAACAAAACTTCAATTCCTTTTACAAAAATATTTACATCTTTAATGTCGCTGCCGGTATGTATGTGCAGGTTTTGTATGTGTAGGTTGTATTGCGATACAACTTCTAATATTTTATCAAGCTGATCAACCGGTATTCCAAACTTGCTGTTATCATGCCCTGTAGAAACTTTAAGATTGCCACCACCCATAATATTGGGTCGCAGCCTTATACCTACCGGATAGCTATGGCCGAATTTATGGCCAAATTTTTCAAGATTACTCAGGCTATCTATGTTTATATGTACCCCCAGACTTTGTGCTTCTTCTATCTCGGTAAAATGAATGCCGTTGCTGGTGTACAGAATGTTTTTTGGTTCAAAGCCTGCAACAAATGCAAGCCGCACTTCATTGATAGAACTGCAATCAACATTACAGCCAATACTTTTAATGTGCTTTAAAATATTAATGTTGGTTAATGCTTTGCAGGCATAAAAAAACTTTGTGTCTGTTTGTGCAAAAGCAGTGGTAAGCTTTTGGTATTGTGCAGTTATATGTGCTGCATCGTAAACATAGAGTGGTGTGCCAAACTCCTGTGCGATGGTATTTAATTGTTGCTGTGATAAAGACATGAATCGCTGATTAAATGATTGTGTTGATTTTGCTGGAGAAAGATGGTGCCACAAAATCGCAAAGAACACAAAGAACAGTATTTGTTTAAATCAACTTTGTGTGCTTCGTGTCTTTGTAGGAAACGAAATATATTACTCAATCATTTCCACAATCTCTGTAGGCTCCAAATTCGCATTCCTCATAGCAATCCCTCTCACCGCATTGGCAGTAAAATCCATAAATGCTTTTTTTGTAATGGCATCATCGCCAACCATGGCCGGTATGCCAATATCGCCGCCTTCACGAATGCTTTCTACAATGGGTATTTGCCCCAGGAAAGGGATATCAAATTCTTCGGCCAGATTCTTCCCACCGTCTTTTCCAAAAATAAAATATTTATTATCGGGCAGTTCTGCCGGAGTAAAATAACTCATATTCTCTACCAAACCAATAACCGGAACTTTCATCTGCGCCTGCCCAAACATGGCAATGCCTTTTTTGGCATCGGCCAGGGCAACGGTTTGCGGTGTGGTAACCACAATAACGCCGGTAACGGGCACAGTTTGTACAATAGTTAAATGTATATCGCCGGTGCCGGGTGGCATGTCAATAACTAAGTAATCCAGTTCGCCCCAATCAACTTCAGTCACAAACTGGCGTATGGCGCTGCTCACCATGGGGCCACGCCAAACCACGGCCTGCTTTTCATCAATAAGCAAACCAATACTCATCATTTTAATGCCAAATTTTTCTATCGGCACAATAAAACCTTTGCCATCAATTTCTTTCATGAGCGGCCTGTCGCCCCGAACGCCAAACATTATATGCTGGCTTGGTCCGTAAATATCAGCATCCATCAAACCAACTTTTGCGCCGCCTGCTGCCAATGCCAATGCAAAGTTGCTTGCAACGGTACTTTTACCCACACCACCTTTACCACTTACAACGGCAATAATATTTTTTACGCCGCTTAAAATCGTTTTACCATCCTTGCGGTTGCTGCTGGTATTACTTGTAAAATTCACTTTCACAATTGCTTCTTTGTTCACCAATAACTTAACGGCATTAATACATGCATTCATAATCATATCCTTTAGCGGACAGGCAGGCGTAGTAAGCACAACTGTAAAAGAAACATTGTTGCCATCAATGGCAACATCCTTCACCATATTTAATGTTACCAGGTCTTTGCCCAGGTCGGGTTCCTGCACATTTGATAATGCCTTTAAAATATCTTCGTTCGTCATCGTTCAATTATTTGTTAAAAAAACAGTGTAAACAGCAAATTTAAACATTGATGTCCTTACTTTGTTTATTAATTAGGGAATGTTGTTATTTTTGGAGATGTAGTTAGAGTTTAGTGTTAACAAACATCCTGCTTTTAAATTTTCAATATACAACGCACAATTTTCAATGCTCAATAAAAACATCTTGATTTAGGAATGCTGTAACCTGAACATTGATTATTGAACATTTTTTATTTTAGCTTAGTAGTGATTTAACTTTTTTAAATTTAATGAAGAAACTTATACCATACTTTTTTATTGCTGCTTTGTTTTTACCTGTTGCTGCCAAAGCACAGTTTGAAACTTTTAAAGATTCCGTTGTACAACTTTATGGTATTGTAATGACAGCCGACAGCCTGAAAGGTCTCGAATCGGTAAGTGTAGTTGTTAAAGGACAAAACCGCGGTACCATCACCAACAGCAAAGGTGTATTTAGTATTGTAGTTTTAAAAGGCGACGAAGTGGTTTTTACGAGCATCGGTTTTAAACCAAAAACAGTTTCTATACCCACAAATCTTGAGGGTAACCAACACAGCATTATTCAATTGATGGTGAATGATACTGTTTACTTACCGGCAACCATTATTAAAGCTAGGCCTACCAAAGCTCAATTTGAGCGTGATTTTTTAAATGCAGATGTGCCCGACGATTATATTACCATTGCCCGTAAAAATACCAACGAAGCCACCCGGCGCATTCTGGTTGCCAATATGCCAACCGATGGAAGGGAAGCCAGTAATCAAACTTTGCGTACGGTTGCGAATAAAGCTTACTACCAAGGTCAGGCACCTCCTATGAACATCTTTAATCCATTTGCCTGGGCAGAGTTTATTAAGGCATGGAAAAGAGGGGATTATAAGAGTAAGAAATAAAACACCCCCTCCGCCTCCGCCAGCTGGCGGAGGAACTTAATGCCTGCAGTATTCTTTTCATTTTGTTTCTTTGCTTTTTTAAGATAAAAATATATGATAAACGCTTCGGATAATTCCCCCTTGAGGGGGTTAAGGTGTGAGAAAATTTTCCTGATTGGTTTTATGGGCAGCGGCAAAACCTACTGGGGTAAAATATGGGCTGAGAAAAATGGCCTCGATTTTTACGACCTGGATGAAATTGTAGAAAGACAGGAAGGGAAAAGTATTGCAGTCATTTTTGAAACATCAGGAGAGGCGTATTTTAGAAAAATTGAAACGGAAGCTTTGCGTATTTTCTCTGAAAAAGAAAACTGTATTATTGCCTGTGGAGGCGGCGCAGCCTGCTTTAATGATAATATGCAATGGATGAATGAAAATGGTACAACTGTTTATTTATCGGCAACGCCGCAATATATTTTTAGCCATGTTATTGGTGAGAAAACTAAAAGGCCATTGATAAAAAAAATTAATGAAGCCGAACTTTTATTTTTTATTGAGCAAAAACTAAAAGAACGGGAACCATTTTACAACCAGGCAAAATTTATTTTACCGGTAACCGAATTAAATGCAGGCAGCCTCTCAACCTCAACCTAAACCTCAACCTAAACCTCAACCTAAACCTCAACCTCAACCTAAACCTCAACCTTTAACCTCAACCTCAACCTCAACCTTTAACCTCAACCTTTAACCTCAACCTAAACCTTTAACCTCAACCTAAACCTTTAACCTCAACCATGCACAAACCATTCATAAAAACCGCAGCAATTTTAGGTGCCTTATCTGTAATACTGGGTGCGTTTGCCGCACATGGGTTAAAACAAATTTTATCGGCCGATAATCTGCAAATATTTGAAACCGCCGTGCGGTACCAGTTTTACCATGTATTTGCTTTGCTGGTTGTGGGTATTTTATATAAGGAGTTTCCTGGTAAATTGCTGGCATGGGCAGGTAAATTGTTTATTGCCGGCATTATTATCTTTTCGGGTTCGTTGTATTTATTATGTTATGTAAAATACAGTCAGCTGCCTTTAAACTGGCTTGGCGCAATTACTCCCTTTGGCGGTGCAGCATTTATTGCCGGTTGGGCAATGCTTTTTTATGCGGTATTAAAACGAAATTAAAACTGGGTTACTTTCCGGCGCATTGTAATTAAAGTGCCATTGCTGTTTTCAATGTTAAAGTCAACATGAATATCAGCCGTACGTTTTTTCATATTTTTTAAACCATTTCCAAACTGCCTTATTTTTTCCATATTTATGCCCGTGCCATTATCCTGAATTTTTAAAATTAAGTTGTTATCAACCTTTGTTAGGGAAATATGCACTTCGGTTGCTTTGGAATGTTTTAAAATATTGTTCAATGCTTCTTTTACCACCAGAAAAACATTTCTTCTGATAGTTCCTATCACTTCAATATTCGGCAGATTTTCAACGATATCAATTTTGCATTTTATACCCGTATCTTCAAAATATTCCAGTGCATAGCTTCGTACATAAGCAATCATATTACTGAGCGAATCGTTGCTACTGCTCATGCTCCAGATAATGGCGTTCATTTTTGTAAGCAGTTCGTTGGCTGCTGATGATATTTTTTCAATTTCCGCAATCGGGTTATTGGCAAGTTTGGTTTTAGCCAGTGCGCTGTACAGGCTGATGGTTGTCATGCCGGCTCCAAGGTCATCATGCATATCAGCACTTATTCTGTTTCTTTCTTCCTGCTGCGCTTTAATTACTGCCAACTGGGTTTGAAAGTCTTTCTTTTCGGCATCCAGTTTCAATGCTTCTTGTTTTTTAATGCCGCTGATGAGCTCATACCTGTTTTTATAAGTTAATCCCATCAGAAAAAAAGACAATTCAAGTGCAATACCAATATTGTAATAAAATAAAGAGTGCAGGTAAATCTCCGTTGGCTTTACATTTAACAGCAGCATTATAAGAGAAATTAAAGAAAACAATACCAGCATGGCATTGCCGGCAGCTATATAATTAAACAACCTGTCTTTTTGTTTTAAGGCAAGGTATATAAATGCAATACCCAGCAGCAGAAACAATATCTTCATAGTACTTTCAAGATAATACTGCGGCAAAAAAGTGTCACTAAAAAAATTAAGAAAGGTAAAAATGCCAAGTAACAATAAAATTAAAAGCTCACTTTTTTTTAAAATGCCATCAAGCAGTATGTAGTTGTTTTTTGTATTTAAAAACCTTCGGGTAAATGAAATATAAAAAACTGTACCAATAACCAACAGAAAAAAATCGAGGTACGAATAATAAAAGTTAATAAAAGGAGTTGAGTGCTTTGCCAGAGCCGAGTTAAAATAAATAAGTAAAAACATGCAGAGGGAATAAGCAGCGTTGTATAAAAACTCCTGCTTGGTACTGATAATATAATTGGTTAGCATAAAAAGAATCATCATCAATAAAACGCCGCTTAATACCAGTCCAAAAACCTGAATGTCTCCTTTATACCTGGTTAAAATAATTTTATGCTGTTTTAAGTAACCGGCATCAATCAACATAGGATTCATGCTGCCAAATTCAGTTTTCAATGGTTTTATCTGTAACAATATATAAGCCGTTTCGCCTGCGGCAAGTGTTATTTTTTTATAAATGGAGGAATAACCCGAATCCTGAATGGTAATGTTTTGTTGCCCGTTTTTGTAAAGATTAAATTCAGTAAAATAAATGCCCGGCGTTATATAAGCTGATATTTCCTTACCAGCATTATTTTTAAGCAATAATTTTAAATATGCTTTACAACAGATTATTTCAGGTTGTATTTTTATTCTCCCATTTGTGCTTTTTAATCGAAAAAAAGATTTTTGCAATACTTCCGAAACCGGTAAGCTGCTGCTGCTGTCGAAATAAAAAAATGTTTTATCAAGCAGATTGCGTTCGTTTTTTAGGTCATTGATATATATGGTATCAGTAACCTTTGCAGACTGCCCTTTACAAAAGCATCCCATAAATAAAAATAGCAGGAGCGTAGCAAGCCGTTTCAAAATGCAGTAGTTTTTTCAAACCTACGTAAATTCCGGGAAAGCTTATATTTTTAAAGCAGTTTTTTGAATGTATTTGAAGTAATGGTTTTCTATATCTTTGTTCTCAATGGCAAATAAACTGAAAACTGCAAAAGCAAAGGCTCCGGATCCTGACCAACTCAAACAGGAAAAAGATGAAACCGTAGAGGTTAAGCAATTGCTTAAAGATGAACGAACACATAAAATTGCCGGTAGTATTTTACTGCTGCTGGCCTTTCTTTTTTTCATCGCTTTTACATCTTATTTATTTACATGGGGTGAGGATCAGGACAAGTTCAGTTACCGCATGTTACTGGCTAACGATATAAAAGTGCAGAACCTGCTCGGCACTTTTGGCGCATTTATTTCAGAAATATTTGTGCGCCATGGTTTTGGTGTGGCTTCTTATCTTATCTGCACCACGTTTTTCGTTTTAGGTATCAACCTTTTTTTTGGCAAAAAGGTTTTTTCCGTTTCCCGAAATATAAAATACCTGATTGTTGGCCTGCCGGTTTTAAGTGTAGCTAGTGCTGCCATTTTTCAAAACAATCCCTTCCCATGGGGCGGTGCAGCAGGCGATTTGATGAGAGACTGGATGTATAAAACCATTGGACAGATTGGAACCATAGCAGTTTTAGCGGTATCCGTTTTATCATACATTATCTGGCGTTTTAATCCGGCGTTTAAATTACCAGCAAAAAAATCTGCTGTTGTTTTGAACGAAGATTTAGTGCCTGTTGAAGATGAACTATCCGAAAAAGTTGAATGGGCAGATGATACAAAACCTGCAAAAGGTAATTCGGTAAAAGAGGCAGCAGGGCCGATGCTGAACATTCCGGTGATGGAAAGTAAAGAACTTAACCACGAGTTGAACATTATTGAAAAAGAAGAGCCTGAAACTGCACACGTAATTGCGCCGCCGGTTAAACAGGAAGAAAAAATAATTATGCCGGTTGTTGAGCAGGTAGTGGCTGTGGTAAAACCTGTAGAGCCTTTAACTGATTTGCCGCTGGAAATAAAATCGGTACCGGAAAAATTAGAAGAAGAAGAAAAGCCAACAGCAGCAAAAGTTGCTGCCAGTAAACCTTACGATCCCATTTTAGATTTACGTGATTACAAATATCCTACGCTTGATTTGCTGGCAAACCATGGCAGCGATAAAATTGTACAGGATGCTGATGAGCTGGAAAACAATAAAAACCAGATCATCAACACACTTAAAAATTACGATATTCAGATACAGAAAATTTATGCAACGGTTGGCCCTACGGTTACTTTGTACGAAATTATTCCAGCGGCTGGTGTAAGGATATCACGCATTAAAAACCTGGAAGATGATATTGCCCTGAGCCTTGCGGCACTTGGTATCCGCATTATTGCACCCATACCCGGTAAAGGAACTATTGGTATAGAAGTGCCCAATGCAAAAAAGAGTATTGTAAGCATGAAGACTTTGCTTGCGTCAGAAAAATTTCAGAATAATAATTTTTCTTTACCCATTGCCATTGGTAAAAAAATTGATAACGAAAACTTCATTGTCGATCTTGCAAGCATGCCGCATTTGCTGATGGCAGGTGCAACGGGTCAGGGTAAATCTGTTGGGTTAAATGCAATTCTGGTTTCACTTCTTTACAAAAAACATCCATCGCAATTAAAATTTGTATTGGTTGATCCTAAAAAAGTGGAGTTAAGTATTTACAAAACAATTGAAAATCATTTTTTGGCAAAACTACCCGGCGAGGAAGATGCCATCATCACCGATACAAAAAAAGTGGTGCATACTTTAAATGCGCTTTGTATTGAAATGGACAACCGCTACGATCTGTTGAAAGAAGCCGGTTGCCGCAACATAAAAGAATACAACGAAAAATTTGTTACCCGTAAACTCAACCCCGAAAAAGGCCACCAGTTTTTACCCTTTATTGTTTTGGTGGTGGATGAGTTTGCTGATTTAATTATGACGGCCGGTAAAGAAGTAGAAATGCCCATAGCCAGGCTGGCACAGCTTGCCAGGGCCGTAGGTATTCACCTCATTATTGCAACGCAACGGCCATCGGTAAATATTATTACTGGTACCATAAAGGCAAACTTTCCTGCACGTATTGCATTTAAAGTAAGCAGTAAAATTGATAGCCGTACCATTTTAGATGCAGGCGGCGCCGAGCAGTTAATTGGTAAGGGCGATATGCTCATCAGCTACAACGGCGATATTGTACGCCTGCAATGTGCATTTGTTGATACACCCGAAGTTGATAAGATTGTTGACTTTATCGGCGATCAGCGGGGTTATCCGCAGGCATTTTTATTGCCAGAATATATTGATGAAAAAGAAATGGAAGGAAAAGATTTTGACCTGGGGGATAAGGATGCTTTGTTTGAAGATGCAGCCCGCCTGATTGTTGCCAGCCAGGTAGGCAGCACATCTTTATTGCAACGCAGGATGAAACTGGGGTACAACCGTGCAGGCCGCCTGATGGATCAATTAGAAGCAGCAGGAGTTGTGGGCGGCAACCAGGG
>JAYURR010000192.1:0-3243 GCA_043756605.1 Chitinophagaceae bacterium | reverse complement strand
CAACAGTAAAGTGGCTGATGTAATTAAGGAACTGAAAGCATTTTCGCTGAATGTACATGTAACCGATCCGCATGCAGACAGTGCTGATCTGAAGCATGAATATGGTTTTGAACTAACGCCAGAACTGAGTAAAGATTATGATGCCGTATTGGTTACAGTGCCACACGATGATTATAAAAAATTAGACGATAACTATTTTGCATCTATAACAAAAGCAGATGCAATTGTTGCCGATTTAAAAGGAATTTATCGCAACAAAATAACATCGAGGAAATACTGGAGCCTCTGACAATGGATAATTAAATAATGGATAATGGATAATTTTCACATAAAAGATCTGAGCCAGTCTTCGTTTTTAATTACAGGCGGTGCAGGTTTTATAGGAAGCCATATATCAGAATATCTCTTAAAAAATGGAGCTGGAAAAGTAAGGGTACTTGATAATTTAGCAAATGGTTTTCAATCTAACCTCGACATACTCAGGCAGTACAATCAGTTTGAATTTATTGAAGGCGATATCAGGAATATAGATACCTGTAACCAGGCTTGCGCCGGGATGGATTATGTAAGTCACCAGGCTGCATTGGGCTCTGTACCACGCAGTATTAAAGAGCCGGCTTATTTTACCGAAGTAAATATTGCTGGCTTTGCAAACATGCTTAAAGCTGCGGTTGATAATAACATCAAGCAGTTTGTTTATGCTTCTTCATCATCTGTTTATGGTGATGAGCCAACTTTGCCAAAACAGGAAAATAAAGTTGGTAATTGTTTATCGCCGTACGCAGCTACAAAAAAAACAAACGAATTATACGCACAGGTTTTTGCCGATGTGTATGGTATAAAATTGATAGGCTTTCGTTATTTTAACATTTTTGGCCCACGCCAGGACCCTGATGGAGCTTATGCTGCGGTAATTCCGCTTTTTGTAAAGCATATTATGAACCGCACCGAAGTTTTTATAAATGGCGATGGCGCACAAACCCGGGATTTTACTTTTGTTGATAATGCAGTGCAGGTAAATATAAAAGGAATGCTTACTGACAATGCAGATGCATTGAACAAAGTGTACAATGTTGCAGTGGGCGAAAATTTTTCGGTAAATTATCTTTACAATGCTTGTGTAGATTATTTAAAAAGTGATTTTGCAGCAACTTACAGGGAACCAAGAGCAGGAGATATCAGGGATTCTCTGGCAGATATTTCGCTGGCAAAAAATTTACTTGGTTACCAACCTGTAAAAAAATTTGAAGCTGGTTTGGAAGAGACGATTGAGTTTTTTAAACAAAAAAATATAAATGGATAAACGATTAATGGATAATGGATAATTCTTTAAACTAAAAAGTGGCTTTAGAAATAGTTTAAAGTTAAATTCAAAAACATTATCCATTAATCAATTATCCATTATCAATTAAAAAAAATGCCCATTATAAAAACAGAATTTTCAGGATTAATAATTTTTGAACCAACTGTATTTAAAGACAGCAGGGGATATTTTTTTGAAAGCTATAATGAAAATTTGTTTCAGGCAGAAGGAATTACTGCCAGGTTTGTGCAGGATAATCAATCTAAATCTTCTTACGGCGTATTACGAGGATTGCACTACCAGTTAAACCCACATGCACAAACCAAATTAGTAAGGGTGCTGAGTGGTAAAATTCTGGATGTAGCAGTTGACATCCGTAAAGGTTCGCCAACTTATGGCAAGGCTTTTTCTATTGAATTATCAGCAGAAAATAATAAACAATTACTGATACCAAAGGGTTTTGCCCATGGGTTTTCTGTATTAAGCGAAACCGCAGAAGTGATGTACAAATGCGATGAATTTTATCACAAAGAATTGGAAGCTGGTATTATTTACAACGACTCTTCATTAAATATTGATTGGCAAATACCTGCAGATAAAGCAATTGTTTCTGATAAAGATCTACAACAACCTATATTGTTAAATTGTATAAACAACTTCGTCTTTGAGCAATAAACAACTTACCATATTAGTTACCGGTGCAAACGGCCAAATGGGTAACGAGTTTCAGGTATTAGTACCCAACTTTCCTGATTACAATTTTTTATTTGTTGCAAAAGAAGATTTGAATATTGCAGATGCTTCAACATTAGAAAAATATTTTTCAGAACACTCAATAGACTTCTGCATTAATTGCGCAGCATACACAGCGGTTGATAGAGCAGAGAGCGATGAAGCCAATGCTTTTTTAATTAATGCAACAGCTGTTGCAACGCTTGCTACATTTTGTAAAAAAAATAATACGCAACTGATCCATATCTCCACCGATTATGTTTTTGATGGCACAGCCAATCAACCTTATAAAGAAACAGACAAAACAAGCCCCGTAAGTGTTTATGGCAAAACAAAATTGCAGGGCGAAGATTGGGCAATTCAAAATGCTCCATCAACAATCATCATTCGTACTGCATGGTTGTATTCTTCCTATAAAAACAACTTTGTAAAAACTATGTTGCGGTTGATGAAGGAAAAAGAAAGCATCAATGTGATATGTGATCAGTTTGGTTGCCCAACTTATGCCGCTGATTTGGCTGCGGCTATTATGCAAATCATCACTTCTAACCAAAGTAAATCACATTCCGGAATTTATCATTACTCAAATGCTGGTATTACCAACTGGTATAAGTTTGCAGTTGCTATAAAAGAATTAACCAGCAGTAATTGTGTTGTTAATCCAATACCAACATCACAGTACCCTACACCTGCAAAGAGGCCTGGGTATTCGGTTTTAGACACTACAAAAATTAAAGAAACATTTGGGTTGGCTATACCTGCGTGGGAAGATGGTTTGAAAAGATGTTTACAACTGATATAATAAAATAGTGCCGAATTAAAAGTATAATTGCCTAACCTTCGCTGAGACCTGATACTGTTGAGCCAGAACTTTTACTTTTTTCTATATAATATTGCAACTGTTGCAACTATTAATATGAAATATGATATTATCAGAAATGGCAATTAGGTTTTTATAATTCATACGCAAAATGAACTGGTAAAATTGCTAACTGTTTTTATAACAAATCAAAGTTCAAATTCAATTGGACTGTTTGTTAGTTCATATTTAGCATTCAGAACACTTGCATTAATAAACTTGGCTCCAAACATGTCAACTGTACCATAAGCCTCATGGATGTGTCCACAAATATGAGCTTTGAGTTTTATCTCTTGTACTTTATTAAAAAGATCTTTACAACCAACATGTTGCCCTTCTGTATTTGTGT
>JAYURR010000191.1:0-3249 GCA_043756605.1 Chitinophagaceae bacterium | reverse complement strand
CGCTGCACTCGTTTACCGCCAAACAATATATACAGTAACAACAGCAGCAGCGATAACCAGAATGCAGCTTTCAACGGCGGGTGTTTCATAATTTCGCTAAAAGTTGAAAAACTCTTTTTAGAATTTTTACGGCTCGTCAGTTTGTTGTAATAATCATCCCAGTAAATATGTTCGGGCTCGCTATGGGTAAAAGCAACCGTGTTTTTTAAATACTGATAATTATTATCCTTCAGCAAAAAGTAATTACTGTATGCACGGGGTTCACATTGCAGGTAAAGCCTGCCTTTACCATGGAAAAATACAATGGAATTGGGTTTTTTATCATCGTTGTAACCCAGTACACGGGTATTGGTACTGTCAATATTTGTAAAGAAATTTTCAAAAGGATAATAATAATACCCGTACTTAAATGCTGGCTGCAATGCAGAAAAAACAGACGTGCTTTGCATTTTGCCAATCATATTTTCAATAGATGACGATGTGTACACAGCACTGCAACCAACTTCATCTAACAACAGTTCATCTATTAACCCTGCAGAAATAAAAAGGCTGTTGCCGACATGGACATATTCCATCATCGCTTCTACATCTTCTTGGGTAACAAATAATTTGGGTGCCATGCAGATGTACAATGAACCTGTATCACTGATATTGTCCCAGGTTTCTTTAAAGTTTTGTTTTTTTTCCTGCATGATATTGTAATCATACATGGCTTCAATTTGGCGGTAAGCAATTGCTGCCCCAAAAGGTTTGGTATCTTTTTTAGAATAGGTTTCTTTTAGTGAAGGCATTTTTCTGCCACCACCTATACAGGCGTTCAGTAAAACAGCAACTGTAAATAATAAAACGATATGTGCAAACCTATTCTTCAATACTTATATTTTTTGATTGAAACCTCTGAAATTGCTTTCAATCTTATCGTAAATATTTTTATCAATCTCAAATTCGCCGTACCACACATACTCATAATTTAACGTGAGCGATGCAAAAGGCTGCTGATGGCTGCGGTTTGTAATTTCACTCACGTATTGAAAATTGGTTTTATCAGGCGCCAGCTGAAGCATATTTTTTTCTGCCAGCAAATGCAGGGTTCGCAAATACTGGTAACGAACAGCCTGCCTGTAATTGCCATTTTGCATTGCCTGTCTTATCATTGCATCAAAATCACTTTCGCTGGTAATTATTTCTTCTGCTACTTCGGCTTCTGTTTTAGCAGATTTTGATTTTCGTTTAAAAACACCCTCTGCCAAAAACAGGCGGTATAAAATAAAAAGTATAAAAGCAATGGCCGCTATCCATAGCAATACAGTTACAATATTTGAGTTAAACAAGTTGCTGAATATACTTCTGCGTGGTGCTGGTGGTTCTTTTTGTTTTATGTTTTTTAAAAGACTGTCTAAATATTTTGTGTAAGCATAGTCTTTTAAATTTCTCCAGTTTTTTATAGAATCGTAAGAAAGGTTTAGATCATTTTTATACAAGGAAGTATCAGCCGGTTCATCATCTTCCAATGCAGTTGCCGGAGCATCAACCAAAACTGTTGAATCTTTTACAACCTCTATCTGATCTACTGTTGCAGATACCTCTTCATCTTTTTGCAACAAAGAAGTATCCTGGTAGATAATTTTTTTTTGTGCCTGTGCGGCAGATAAAAACCCCATCAGCAATAATGATATGTAAATGATTTTACGCATTGTCTTTCTTAACCCGGTTGATGATGCCATCGGGCTGAATATAATAACCTTTCTTGTGTAAACGGATGGGGAGGATTACAAAATACCAGATAATAAATGCTGATGATACTGCTAAAATACTTACGCTTGCCCAAACCGGCAGGCCGGTGTTTTTTGCTTTATCATAAGTCTGGCTCATTAAATGCGTAACATAACTTTCAAAAAATGCGGCTACTACAAATACTGGCACCAGGCTTATTAAAATTTTAGCGGCATCTTTTGCGTTTCGTTTAAAGGAATCAAAACGGGAATATGTGCCGGGAAATAAAATGCCTGCAGCCAGCACCAGGCCTGCTGTGGCAGCAATTACAATGGCCGAAATTTCCAGCGTACCGTGTATCCAGATAACCATTACCGATTTAATGCCTAACCCTTTTGCAAAAAACATGTATTGAAATGAACCGAGCATAATGCCATTGCTCCACATAATATAAATAGTAAACAGGCCCAATGTAAACCCACCGATAAAAGCTAAAAACGCAACCTTTATATTATTAAAACCTATCCACACAAACATCGAAAACGGGTTACCGTCTTTATACACACCAAAGGGATCGCCTTTTTCAATATTTTCTTCAGTCATATCCACATAATTATCGCCCAGTACACCTCGTGTAAAGTCGGGGTTTTCTTTTGATGAAAAAACACCAATAGCTACAAACAATACAAATACAATACTGGTAAATAAAAAAATGCGGTGGTATCTTTTAAACAACAGGGGTAATTCGTATTTCCAGAAAATGAAAATTCGGCTGTATTTTTCTTTTTTGTTTTTATAAATACTCTGGTAAATACCTGCGGCAATGCCATTTACCCAACGGGTTACTTTACTTTTTGGATAAAATGTTTTTGCATAGCTCAGGTCGTCAATTAAATTAACAAACCTTTCTGCAGTTTCATCCGGGTTATCGGTTGGCGAATGCTGGTATTTATCCCACTTTTCAGCATTCTTTTTAATAAACATGGCTTCCCTCATCGCAAAAAATATCTTTTTTAAGAAGAATCTTAGTCTTCGTAATTGCTTTACTCAATGAGATGTCAGCCTGAGCCTGTCGAAGGCGGGTTACCCAACGAAATCATACCGGCTTCGACAATCCCGATAACTATCAGGACTGACAACTTCATCAAATTGAAAATACGGTTTTACTTTAAGTCTGTAAATTCATGCTTTTTTGATTCATAAAAAAATTCATGTTTTGCCTAATCTGTTGGCGGCAAATTGTAATTTGCATGCATCATGGGCATTATCCAAATTGGCACCGCTTTTAATATTGACCTGGAATTTGAAATTGCAGAATTTCATAAAAGGCTGCTGGCTTATATCATTGACTTTGTGCTGCTGCTTATATTTCTGGTAAGTATGAAATATGTGATGTACAATGAGTTTTTATTTGACTGGGATGAAAGTGTGGGCATGGATATCCTCATCATCTCTGTGCCCATGCTGCTATACTCTTTATTGACAGAACTTTGGTTTAACGGGCAAACACTCGGGAAAAAAATTATGGCAATCAGG
>JAYURR010000190.1:0-29634 GCA_043756605.1 Chitinophagaceae bacterium | reverse complement strand
GCGAGCCGGCCCATGTGATTGAAGCCGCTTTTAAAGCCATTAAAAAAGCCGGTGAGTTGATTGACATGAGTAAACACAAAGGCGAGCATTCCCGCATGGGTGCCACCGATGTTTGTCCGCTGATACCCATTGCAAATATCAGCATGGAAGAAACAGCAAAGTATGCACAGCAATTAGCTAAAAGGGTAGGAGAAGAGCTCAACATTCCCGTTTATTTATATGAAGCCGCACAGCCCGATACAAGCCGTAATAATTTATCGGTGATACGTGCCGGCGAATACGAAGGCTTTTTTAAAAAGATAAAAGAGCCAAAATGGAAACCCGATTTTGGCCCTGCGGAGTTTGATGCAAAACGTGGCGGTACTGTAATTGGCGCCAGAGATTTTTTAGTGGCTTATAATATCAATCTAAACACTACCAGCACCCGCCGTGCCAATGCCATTGCATTTGATGTACGTGAAGCTGGAAGAAATATTGAAGAAGGAGGAAAAAAAATAAACCAGCCCGGCACATTAAAAAGTGTAAAAGCAATTGGCTGGTATATTGAAGAATATGGTGTGGCGCAAATTTCAATGAACCTCACTAACATTAATACAACCCCTGTGCATGCTGCGTTTGATGAAGTGTGCAACAAAGCAACCGCCCGTGGCATACGTGTTACCGGCAGCGAGCTGGTTGGCCTTATACCCCTAAAAGCCATGACCGATGCCGGTAAATATTTTTTACAAAAACAGCAACGCAGCACCGGTGTTAGCGAAAAAGAATTGATAAAAATTGCCATTAAAAGTATGGGGCTGGATGAGCTTAGCCCCTTTAAACCCGAAGAAAGAATTATTGAATACATGCTTGCCAACCCCGCCGATAGCAAACTGGTTAGCATGACGCTTACCAATTTTGCCAACGAAACTGCAAGCGAAAGTCCGGCACCAGGTGGCGGCAGCATCAGTGCGTATGTTGGTGCATTGGGCATAAGCCTTGCAACTATGGTTGCCAACCTCAGCAGCCACAAACGTGGTTGGGATGAGCGCTGGCAGGAGTTTAGCGATTGGGCAGAAAAAGGGGAACAATATAAAAACGAGTTATTAAGATTGGTGGATGCAGATACAGCCGCTTTTAATAAAATAATGGAAGCCTTTGCTTTACCCAAAGCAACCGATGCCGAAAAAGCCACCCGTACCGAAGCCATACAGGCTGCCACAAAATACGCCATTGAAATACCTTTTAAAGTAATGGAAACTGCCTACGCCAGCATGCAGGTAATTAAGGCAATGGTTATTAACGGCAACCCCAATTCTGTTACAGATGCAGGCGTTGGTGCATTGTGTGCACGTGCTGCTGTAATTGGTGCTTTTATGAATGTGCGTATTAATGCAAGTGGTTACAACGATAAAACTTTTACCAACAACATAATTACCAGCGCATCCGAAATTGAAGATGAAGCAATTGCATTGGAAACGGAAATATTGAAATTGGTGGATGAGAAGATTGGGGTGTAATTTTTTGGGACAAGCATTTGGAATTCTATTAAACATCGTTGTGTCACTCACTTGTACGGCATACCATTATTGAGCATTACAGACCTTTTTATGTTTTATCTTAGCAAAACCTTTTTTTCAAATAAAATTAAATCTGCAACATCTGCGAAATCAGCGTGCAAATGACTTCAAAAATAATCATACTGCTATCTCTTTTATTTTTAGGTAAACCATCTTATGCCCAATATGACAGCCTGCTTTGTAAACCCAACGAAAACACCGTATATGCTTTTCAATTAGAAAACAACAAATGGGTTACAGTAAGTAAAGAAAAAAACGGAAAGTATCTGGTTTACCGTTTTGGAAATAAAGATAAAATTGAATTGCAGGTGCCGGCAGTATTGGATACATCATCCTGGAATCGTTTTTTATTTAGCGGCTACAACCGTGGCGGCGGTAAACAAAATGCCGCCATGCACTTTGGCTATTTAAGTTTCAGAAATAAAGAAACAGTGTACGAAGTGTATGAATTGTGGAACTCAGAAGATGATATAGAACATTGTGGATTAACGATTATGATTGATGATAAAAAGCCTGTTAAATTAGATGGCATTTTAAAAAGCCGCCATGGAAATTTACTTGACTTATTGTACGAAGACAAAGTTAAAAAAGCAGCAGAAGAAAAAGCTGAAGACAATTAAATGCCCGTACAAAAAATAACCATAGAAGAATTTTTACCGCTTGCAAAACTCCATCCCGTATTGGATGTGCGTAGCCCCGGTGAGTATGCACATGCACATATACCAGCCGCACACAGCTTACCCTTATTTACCGATGAAGAAAGAAAACAGGTTGGCACCGCATACAAACAGCAAAGCCGTGAAGCAGCCATAAAAATTGGCTTGGATTATTTTGGGGTAAAGATGAAAACGATGGTTGAGCAGGTTGAAGCGTTTCTGGTTTCTGGTTTCTCGTTGGCTGAAGCAAACAACCTGACAACGAACAACGGACAACGAGAAACCAGAAACGTTCTTGTACACTGCTGGCGTGGCGGCATGCGCAGCGCAGCCGTAGCCTGGCTTTTAGACCTCTATGGTTTTAAAGTTTATTTATTGGCTGGTGGCTACAAAGCTTACCGCAAATGGGTGCTTGCGCAGTTTGAAAAAGATTATAACTTTAATATCATTGGCGGTTATACCGGCAGCGGAAAAACTTTAGTGCTGTACGAATTACAAAAGCAAAACAAAGTAATTATTGATTTGGAAGGATTGGCAAACCATAAAGGATCGGCCTTTGGCTCATTGGAAGGAATACCACAGCCGGGTCAGGAGATGTTTGAGAATTGCCTGGCACAGGCCTTGGCAGATACTGGATACAAGATACAGGATGAGAGCATCCAAAATCAAGCATCAGGTATCCAGTATCCAGCATCCCTTGTTTACATAGAAGATGAAAGCCAACGCATCGGCAACCTCCAAATACCCATGCCGCTTTGGTACACAATGCGTAAGAGCCCCGTTTTTTTTATGGATATAGCTTTTGAAGAAAGGTTGATTTACATAACAGAGGAATTTGGCAAGCTGAAAAAACAAACCATTCAAGATGCAATCATCCGTATTCAAAAACGACTGGGCGGACTGGAAACAAAAAACGCACTCAACTTTTTAAAAGAAGATAATCTCAAAGAATGTTTTCGCATTTTGCTTGCCTATTACGATAAATGGTATCACAAAGGCCTGTATAACCGAGAAAACATTTCATTGCTGTTAAATAAAATACCTTGTGCCGGCGTTGATACAAAAATCAATACCCAAAAAATAATATCATGCAATATTGTAAGTGCTTAATAATTGCTTGCTGTGCATTTTTGTTTTCGGCAAAATCATTTTCGCAGTCATCGCCAGATATGACCGGCCTTTGGACCGGCCTGATGTTTAACGATACCACCGAACTGAATTACCGTTACGAAATTGCCATCAGCGAAAAAAACGGAAAACTCATCGGCTACTCACAAACTTTTTTTATACTGGATGGTATAGAATATTACGGTGTTAAAAAATTAAAAATTACCATAGATGGAGATAAAGTGGTTACGCAGGATCTGAAACTTTTAAAAAATAATTACCCCATCAAACCGCCAAAAGGCGTGTTTATGTTGAGTGTACTCAACTTTCAGTTGAAAAATACTATCATGGTATTGAGTGGTATGTTTGAAACGAATCTTACCAAAATATATTCAAAAGCTACCGGATACATACATGTAGAAAAGAAAACTGAGTATAAAGAATCGCCACTGGTAAAGCAATTAAAGGAAATGGAGTTAGACAGTGAGCTTACATTTTTACCTGTTGAAAAACCTGCAGCAGAAATAGTTGTTGTAAAAACAGATCCTGTAAAAGAAGAGCCTGTTGCAGTTGTTAAGCCTGCTAAAAAAGAAAAACCTGTAAAGGAAAAACCGGTAAAAGTTAAACCTGCTAAAGAGAAAGAAGTTACAGAAACAAAAGCAGAAGTTATTGTAAAGACAGAACCGGTAAAGCCATCCGAAACAAAACCAAAGCAGCCTGCTGCGGAGATTAACGGAAGAATAATTGAAACCATTCAGCGGGTTAATTATACATCCGACAGTTTGGTAATTACATTGTACGATAATGGTGAAGTAGATGGCGATACGGTTAGCGTATTAATGAATGGCAATGTTATTATGCCCATGGTTGGGTTAAGTACCAAAGCGGTACGTAAAACAATTTATACAAAAGATATAACTGATAGCATACAGATTGTGATGTATGCCGAAAACCTGGGAAGCCTGCCACCCAATACCGGTTTGCTGATTGTAAATGATGGTAAGGACAGGTATGAAATACGCTTTAGCGGCGATTTAAAAAAGAACTCAGCAATTGTGTTTAAGCGAAAGGAACGCTGATTGAAATGATGGATGAATGATTTCGCAGATTTTAAAAAAAATGATTGAATGGATAACAAATCTTTGAATTTACAGAGTGCAGAAGCCCTTCCACCAGCTGGCGGAGAGGATTTAGGAGGGGCAGTCCTGCTCACCCAATTCTCCCGTGGTGCAGGATGTGGTTGTAAAATTGCTCCCAAAGTGCTTGATGAAATTTTAAAAACAAATTTTGCAATGCCTGCTAATAACAAACTTTTGGTTGGCAACAGCAGCAAAGATGATGCGGCTGTTTACGATTTGGGTAACGGCACGGCCTTAATTTCTACCACCGATTTTTTTATGCCCATTGTGGATGATGCTTTTGACTTTGGCCGCATAGCAAGTGCCAACGCCATCAGCGATGTGTATGCCATGGGCGGCAAACCTTTACTGGCTGTGGCTATACTTGGCTGGCCGGTTGAAAAGTTGCCGGCAGAACTGGCCCAAAAAGTTTTGGATGGCAGTCGTAAAATTTGTGAAGAAGCAGGCATACCCTTAGCTGGCGGACATAGTATTGATAGCGCCGAACCCATTTTTGGCCTGGCAGTAACTGGCTTGATTGAAATAAAAAATCTGAAAAAAAATAACACAGCAAAACCCGGCGATTTGATTTTTATAACCAAACCCCTTGGCGTTGGTGTTTTATCTACCGCACAAAAAAGAGGATTGATAAAGGAAGAGCATGTTGCAGTTATGATAAACCAGATGACGCAACTTAATAAAATTGGCGAAGCATTGGGAAAGACAGGAAGTGTTACTGCAATGACAGATGTTACCGGCTTCGGCATCCTCGGCCATTTGATTGAAATGGCTGAAGGAAGTGGATGCTCTGCAGAAATAAATTATACAGCATTACCGGTTGCAGAAGGAGTGAAAGAATATTTGAGCCAACGCATTGTACCCGATGCCACTTACCGCAACTGGAATAGTTACAGCACCAAAACCGCTTTTGAAAAAGGCGTGAACGTGATGGAAGCATTTAATTTACTCCCCGATCCGCAAACTAACGGCGGTTTATTAATTGCTGTTGATGCAAATGCAGTTGAAGAAGTGAAGGAATTACTAAAAGCAAACGGACTGGAAAATTTTGCAGAGCCGATTGGTAAATTTACTGATGCTGCTGAAAAAACTATTCTTGTAAAGCCATAAATACCTTGTAGTGGGTATCTGTTATAATTACAGCAATTGTATATTGTAAAAAATTTCAGTATGAAAAAAATATTTCTTCTGCACAGTTTATTAATTATTTCTCTGTTTAGCATTGCACAGGTTAACCTGCAAAGCGTTATAAAGCCTGGCACCAAACTCATTTACGGAGTAGAAGCTGGTGAACAGAAATATGATTTTATAGTTACCATTAAAACCCTGGTACCTGCATTGATTTTTGATTGGGAGATGACTAATGATAGCAAAAGCAGTGGCACCATAACCCACACCGCTGCAGCAATGGTAGCCGCCAATACTTTGTACAACTATTTTTCATCGGGCGCAAAAACTTTGGATGATAACACACTGAGCGTTTGGATTAGCAAGAATACATTTAACAGTCTTACCAAACGAACAAAAAGCGTAATGCTGAAAATGAATACCAATGAAGCTGCTAAAAAAATGGGCGTTACAAAAGAAGACCCTGCCGAACTGAAAATAATTGTGAATGGTGAAAAAGAAACCGTTGAGCAATTTACTGCCAACGATTTAAATGCAGTAAATGCACCTGCCGAAGATCAGGTGTATTTTACTTTTGCCAGCAATGCTAAAATGCCCATCATTCTGCAAATGAAAAATGGATTTTATATTTCACTAAAGGAGATAAAGACAAAATAGGATTGGCCCGGAGATGTTGCAGGTACTTCGACAAGCTCAGTACCCAGATGAGTGCAATAATTATTTCTGCGACATCAGCGAAATCTGCGGGAATATCAGTCTGTCAGCTTATCAATTAAATCTGCCAGTTTTTTATCCTTAGCAGTTACAATATCACCGGCATCGTGAGTGCTTAACCAAATTTCTACTTTGTTGTAGGTGTTTTTCCAGGTTGGGTGATGGTCCATTTTTTCTGCAGCCAATGCAACCCTTGTCATAAAAGCAAAGGCCTCAGAAAAAGTTTTAAACTCAAATTTTTTATTAAGTCTGTTGTTTTTTTCTTTCCACATTTTTTATTATAAATGTACGGCGATTTAAACTATCAATTGCCGGGTTTAATTATAACATGGCAATTTTATAAAACAATAAGTAATAAAAACCGCTAACTCTATTTTAAAATTGAATAAATTTTCAACCATGCGTTATAAAAAAATTAAAATCTTTCTATTACTTGCTTTATTAACTAATACCGCCTCGGGGCAAACCGCATCTATAGTAGTGCCAACCGCACATGAAGATAAAATTCTGAAGATTGTTATTGATGAGCAAAACAAATATTTTTATACTGCTGATGAATGGAAAGTGATTATGTGGGATTTTAAAACCAATAAACAACTCTACACTTTTCCTATTGCCAATAAATCAACTACCGAAGAATTTGGCAGGGATATTCACAACCTGAGATTCTTAAACATTTCTGCTGATGGCAATGTGCTTGCTTTTACAACCGAAAAAGATGAATTGAAAATTTTTTCAACTAAAACTGGTAAGCAAATCAGTACAATTGCCAATGTATCCTCAAACTTCGTTTTCTCCAAAGATTCCAAAAGCATTTACGATCTGGTAAGAGGGCCTTTAGAATCCAACGGAGTTACTTCAGCCGGCAGGATGGCGAGGAAAATTGATATTAATAACGGCTCTGTACAGGATTACTGGCACCTGAAGGACTTAAATATCTGGGGAAGTTTTATCCAGTATTTTTTTCCTTTAACAAATGGCCGTGTAATTAATTTCGATGAAAAAGGTTACCAGGTGCTGGATCTGGACGAAAAAAAAGAAATCATTAATGCAGATGTAAATACGCAATTACAAAAAGATTATAATGATGTTGAAGATTTTAACCGAAGTTACATGTCAGTAAATGCAGCACCGGGTTTGTTCAGTTTTCAAAAGCACAGAAAAAAAGAAGGGTTGGGATATACCGTTTGGGACATCTATAACAATAAACCCTATGCCTTTATATCCAACGACCGAAATGTGGAAATGCAATGTAGTTTTAATGGCCGGCATTTTTTTTACTCTACCAAGTCAAACCGTTTTGATAACCAAGACGCCATCATTATTGCAAATGACAATAAAATAATAAAGAAGGTAAATATTACCGGCAGTGATGAAATAAATTTAGCAGCTTTAAGCAATAAAGGCAATACCATTATTTACTGCGGAAACGATAATAAACTGTACAAATATGATCTGGATAAAAAAGATAAAGATCTGATACAGGGCATAATGCCACGTATGGAACTGGCGTCGGTAATCAAGGTGGGCGATACTTTATCTTTTAATGGAGAAACTGTTGTTTATAATAAAAAAGACGAATCAACATCCTATAACTACTCGGCCAATTATTTGGTAGATTTAAGCAGGATGGTAGTAAAAGCTGCCGATACGCTGCCTGTAAAAACAGCTAAAGAATTATATAGCCTGCGCCTTAACCAGGATAGTTTTTTATTGCACTATACCAATGGTGATGCTAATGAGTATGTTCTCTATAACAGAAAACGTCGTACCTCTACACCCTTTGCCATTAAAGGATTTGAGGGTTATATGGGTAAGGGCTATGGAGCGTATCCGGGCATTCCCGAATTCTTTTTATCTGATAACCCTAATACGGCATTTTGCTTATCAGTGGTAGAAAACCCCGATTTGTTTCAGTACACATTATCCAAATATAATCTGGCAACAAAACAAATGCTTAAAATATTCAGTTCACAGGAATTAACACATGAAGAATGGCAAAAGCGGGATGGTATTTTAAAAAGGCCAGATACAAAAGATGCACTGGTGCTCGACAGGGAGCATGAAATTTTAGCAGCCGCAGAATATAATTACAGAGGATCTGTACGTATTATTGATTTAAATAGTGGAAAAATTTTAGCCACCCAACCTTTTTTGTACGATTCGATAGCATACAAAAAACTGCGTACAAACCCATATTATATTACACAGGTAAATAAAGTAAATAACGAAACGGTAAAAGTTTTGGCAAGAGAACGGATTTTTGAACTGAATATAACCAACGGTAATACCAAAGAAACAAAAATTGTGGACCCCGTATTTTTTGCTGATAAGCGTAATGTGGAAATGCATGGAGATAATAAACTGGAAACCATTATTGCCACTTACGATACAGATAAAGGAACCGTGGCAAAGGTTATGCTTGGTGCAAATAAATACGAACTGGACCATTTAAACTCGCCGGTAAAAAAAGTTGAGTTTAGTAAAAACGACAGTATTTTATATACCATCAATGCCGATAAAACCATCAATGCATACAATGCCAAAACAGGGAAATTCTACGGCACTTTATACACTTTTGAAAACTCGGACGATTGGGTTTTTTTAGGTGCAGATGGCAGGTTTGATGGAACCGATAAAGGAATGAAGCAGATGTATTATTTAAAAGGCAGGGAAGCAATTAATATTGACAAGGTATTTGAAAAATATTACACGCCCAATCTTTTTACACGGCTCTTGAATGGAGAACGATTTACAACCATACCAGAAATTGAATTTAAACCCAAGCCTAATACCAAAATATTGTATGCCGAAAAGCAGCGCAACTTAGAAGTGGATGAAGATTTACCCAGCTACATTAATAGTACAGGTATTGCAGAAATTACAGTGAATGCCACAGCACCAGAGGATAAGGTAGATGAGATACGCCTGTTTCACAATGGTAAAATATTAACTCTTGCCACCAGGGGCATGTTTGTAACTGATAACGACGGAGCCGACAGTAAAAAGTACACGGTAAATTTGTTACCGGGCGTAAATAATTTTAGATCGGTGGCATTAAACAGCCAGCGTACCGAGAGTGATGCCGATGAAATAACGGTTACGTATGGCCAGGCGGGTGGCACACCGGCACCTGCACCCAAACCTGTAAATGGTGTAGTACCTGTTAAAGTAGATGCCATAGACCGAAATGCCACCCTGCATTTGTTAATTGTGGGCATAAACCAATACCAGAATACTAAAATGAATTTGAACTACGCAATAGCCGATGCCACTGCATTAAAAGACGAATTGGAAAAAGATGCAAAAACTGTGTTGGGTAATGTAAAAACATATTTTATTGCTGATGCCAATGCTACTACAGAAGGCATACAAAATGCATTTAAACAGGTACAGGCAACAGCCAAAGCAAGCGATGTTTTTGTTTTTTATTATGCCGGCCATGGTGTGGTAAGCAGCAAAAACAAAGAATTTTATTTAGTGCCCACCAATGTAAGTAACCTCAGTAATGTAGATGCGGAACTGGCAGATAAAGGCATTGCTTCCAAAACGCTGCAACAATATGCCATTGATATCCCAGCGCAAAAGCAGGTTTTTATTTTAGATGCCTGCCAGAGTGCAGGAGCCTTTGAGCAAATGCTGCAGCAAAGCGGCGACCAGCAAAAAAGCCTGGCAGTTATTGCCCGCAGCACCGGTACACATTGGCTGGCGGCCAGTGGCAGCCAGCAGTATGCCAACGAGTTCAGTCAGTTGGGGCATGGTGCTTTTACCTATGTATTGCTGAATGCACTTAAGGGCGAAGCGGCGGCCAACAAAATGATAACTGTATATGGCTTGCGTAATTTTTTACAAAACAAAGTGCCGGAGCTGTTAAAAAAATATGGCGGCACACCGCAATATCCGGCCAGTTATGGTGTTGGTAACGATTTTCCGGTGGAGCTTATAAAGTAAACTTGTTAGCATAACGATTTTTTTATGCTGATTTATTGGTGGGAAGAAGCTTTAAAAAATAAGATGTTGCTTGTGTTTTATTTTTTCATTTGTCATTTCAGTAACCAATTGCACACCGGGTAAAGTTCTGATGGATTGAATGAGTATTTTTAATTCCTCAGCAGGTACCGGATCGCCTTTTATCAGCCACAAAAAATCGAGGTGCTTAAATTCTGGCAATAAATATTCGCCGTCATTTTCGTTATTGTACAAATAATGGGTAAGGCTGATGGCTGGTACAGCATACTCATAAATGCTGAAAAAATATTTGCGTTGCTTTTTGGTAAGCTGTATTTCAATATCGTTGTTAACCCTAAAACCCAGGCCAAGCAACTGGTTTAGCTGCCAGCTAAACTGGTAATCTTTAATGGGTGCAACAATGCCCAGCAATAAAGAGTCTTCAAAAAACTCTTCGGCAATGGCTTCGTTGTCAATTTTTAATTTCATGTTTCAATTCTCTGATAATTTAAAAAACTACATCAAATACTTTTTCTTCCGCCCCTCTCTTCACTGTAACTTTTGTAGCATCTCCTTTTTTAAACTTACCAAGTGTTTGCATATATCCCTGCACATCCGGTATTTTATATTCGCCAATTTGTATAATCACATCTCCGGTTTTTA
Source organism: Chitinophagaceae bacterium (assembly GCA_043756605.1). Classification (GTDB taxonomy): domain Bacteria; phylum Bacteroidota; class Bacteroidia; order Chitinophagales; family Chitinophagaceae; genus Ferruginibacter. The sequence continues at coordinate 18,726 of JAYURR010000190.1, read as the reverse complement.
ATCCTGCTTTTTCAGCAGGCTTTCCTTCGCTGATGCCATCGGCTCTTACACCGGCTCCACTAAAAGTATAATCGGGCATTATACCCATGCTAACACTAAAACTCCGTTTGCCCATTTGCTGCGCCTCCCTTGTTTTGGTAAAAGCAAGTTTGCCTTTGTTGTTTGTTTTTTCAATTACGCTGTAAATGTATTTTATCATCATCAGCTCACCTGTGTAATTAATTTTATCAGCATCATCACTGGGTTTGTGGTAATCGCTGTGGGCACCAGTAAAGAAAAATAATACGGGAATATCTTTTCTGTAAAAAGAAGTATGGTCACTTGGTCCGCTGCCGCTGCTATCGAAATTTATTTTAAAATATTTATCTGTTGCAGTTAATGTACTGCCCCACACCGGCGAAGTACCATAACCGCCAATGGTAAATCCATGTGTGCTGTCATTCAACCGGCCAACCATATCCATGTTTATCATGTAATTGGTTTTGGTAAAATCTACCGTTGGGTGCTCGGTGTAATACTTGCTGCCAAACAATCCCAGCTCTTCGCCAGAGAAAGCAATAAAAACGTAATTGTTGTTTTTTAAGTTTGAATTTTTAAGTTGCCTGCTCAATTCAATTAAAGCTGCGCTGCCGCTGGCATTATCATCGGCACCATTGTGTATTTGTGGCGTACCACCTGTAAATAAAGAATTATGATCTTCGCCATAACCCAAATGATCGTAATGGGCACCAATGATGATGGTATTTGATGCGCCGTTATTTAAATAGCCAATCACATTGTGGCCAATTCTTTTTTTATCGCCTGTTAAAACTTCCAGTTTATAATCAACAAAACTTAACTCATCACTCAAAAATCTTTTTTTCATTTCCTTGCTTAGGTAAAGCACGGGGATTTTTGCTGCTTCGGTTTTTGATTTTGGGTCAAACTTCAGTTCATCCTTAATATCCGAACTGTTGTAAATAAGCAGTGCTGCTGCGCCTTTGCCTGCAACTTTATCAGTCTTTTTTACCAGTGCATCTTCCAGATCAAAATGCGGATTGTTTTTATTTTGCTCCAGCGTTTCTTTTAAATCAAAAAACCAAACCGCATCACTTTGCGGCATGGCCATGGCTGCAGATGAGGTAACTTTTCCGTTTGCACTAAAACTTAAAGGAAAATAATCAATATCAAGCCTCAGGTTAAAACCATTTATGTTTAAGGCGGTTGCAGGTTTTAATTCTCTGCCTTCGTTTACATTAAACGGCTGAATAAAACTGCCGTTATCGCCTTTAGGTTCAAGCCCGGCTTCTTCAAATTTTTTACTGATGTATTCGTATGCAAGTTTTTCGCCAGCGCTGCCGGTTCTTCTTCCTTCCAGTTTATCATCTGCCAAAAAACCAATATGGCCTTTTAAAGATGTAAGCACCATGTTATCAGCCTTTATTTGTTCTTTAAGTTTTGCTTTTTTATTTTTTTGGGCAGATGCAATTGTGGAAACAAGGAGAAGTAACCAAAGAAAACGTTTCATGTATATATATTTGTTGTAGCAGGGCAAAGGTAGTTCAGCAATTTGCTTTTTTTAGTAAATAATGTGTGAAATTTAAAATAGAGGAAGCTGCCATTCAAAAGCTTTCACCTGCGGTGAAAACTGAATATAGCCACCAAGACACAAAGGAAAATGCTACGCATTTTTTAAATTCGTGCCTTTGCGCCTTTATGGCTAACCTTTTCACAGCGAAGCTGAGAAAAATCTTATTAAGCAAATTTTCCGCATGGCGTTGCCAACTTTCTCTAATTCGTAACCGTGTAAAAAAGTTTACCGCTATTTTTGCAGATAATATTGACAAAAAAGATAAACATAGCATTAGTGGGCAATCCCAATAGCGGAAAAAGCTCGCTGTTTAATTATTTAACCGGTTTAAACCAGCAGGTTGGTAATTTTCCGGGGGTTACTGTTGATAAAAAAATGGGGCAGAGCAGTATATCTTCTACACTTTCAGCAACCATTATAGATCTACCGGGTTCATACAGTTTGTACCCAAAACGAAGTGATGAGTGGGTGGCTTATAAAGTTTTATTAAACCAGGATGTAACCATAAAACCGGATATGGTTTTACTGGTAGCCGATGCCAGTAATTTAAAACGTAATCTTTTATTTTGTTCTCAGATAATTGACCTCAATATTCCGGTTGTGGTGGCACTCACCATGATGGATCTTGCAAAAAGAAAAGGAACACAGATTGATATACCCGGACTGGAACGTGAACTGGGTGTGCCAATTGTGCCCATCAACCCAAGAAAAAATAAAGGGCTTGAGCAACTGAAAAAAGTTGTTGAGCAATCGGCCGGAAATTTATACCAGCATCCAACCCGTGATTTTATTGATAACCACGCAATGGCAGCCAATGCTATTGAAGCGGTAAAAAAACATTATCCCGCAATCAGCAGTTATACAGCCGTTCATTATCTTATTAATCATGAACATTTTTTATTGGAAGATGGTATGCAAAATACCATTGAGCAAATTGAGGTTAACAATAAATTTAACCCAACCAAAACACAGGCCGAAGAAATTATGCAGCGTTACGGCCACATTAAACACATTATGCAGCAAACGGTTGTAGAAGCCGATCCGCTGCAGAAGGCATTGTTTAACGAGCGGCTTGATGATGTGTTGCTGCACCGCCGGTGGGGTTATCTTATTTTGATGGTTGTTTTATTTCTGCTTTTTCAAAGTGTGTTTTGGGTTGCTAAATACCCCATGGATGGCATTGAGTGGGTGTTTGGCCAGCTGGGGGGATTTCTCAGTAATAATTTACCGGTAACCTGGTGGAGCGATCTGCTGATAAATGGCGTGGTAGCAGGTTTAAGCGGCATTGTAATTTTTATTCCGCAGATAATGATATTGTTTGGGCTGATAACAATTTTAGAAGATACCGGTTATATGGCCCGTATCAGTTTCCTTTCTGATAAATTAATGCGCAAGGTTGGTTTAAATGGTAAAAGTGTAATGCCGATGATCAGCGGCTTTGCCTGCGCCGTTCCTGCTATTATGAGTGCAAGAAATATTGAAAATAAAAAAGAACGGTTGCTCACCATTATGATAACACCGTTGATGAGCTGTAGTGCCAGGCTACCGGTTTATACCATTTTAATTGCTCTGGTTATTCCATCCAAAATATATTTTGGGTTTTTAAGTTTGCAGGGTTTGGTGATGATGGCTTTGTATTTAATGGGTACAGTAATGGCCTTGGTAGTTGCCTGGGTTATGAAATGGTTTATTAAAAGTACCGAACGCAGTTTTTTTATTTTAGAATTACCAACCTACCGGGCACCCAGGTGGAAGAACGCTTTAACCACCATGATTGAAAAGGCAAAAATATTTGTGTTTGATGCTGGTAAAGTAATTATGATGATAAGTTTGCTGCTTTGGGCATTAAGCACATACGGACCCAAACAAAAAATGGCCGCGGTTACCGCAAAGTACGAGCAGTTGATAAAAGATAATCCGCAACAGGCAAATGAATTAAACAAACAACGCAAAACAGCACTGCTGCAAAGTTCTTTTGCAGGTACGTTGGGTAAAGCCATTGAGCCTGCCATACGCCCATTGGGTTACGATTGGAAAATTGGTATTGCATTAATAACATCATTTGCAGCAAGGGAAGTTTTTGTGGGTACCATGGCAACTTTGTACAGCGTTGGAGAAGATGCAGACAACAACAACAGTACGCTGCGCCAAAAAATGGCTGCGGCTGTAAGGCCCGATGGCAGCAAGGTGTACAACCTGGCTACCGGTTTATCACTGCTGGTATTTTATGTACTTGCTATGCAGTGTATGAGCACATTGGTAATTGTAAAAAGAGAAACACGTAGCTGGAAATGGCCAATGATCCAGTTAGTTTATATGACCGGCCTGGCGTATTTTATGAGCTGGATTGTTTACAGAATTTTTATTTAAGCGAATTACCAAAACGATTTTTTGGCTAAGGGCACAAAGGAGAAAAGGAGGGAAAAGAAAAGCGTAATTTGTCTTCCACCTTCAGCCCTTTTTCTCCTTTGTCCTCTTAGCTAAACCTCCTTCACAATCATCTCTTTCCTCGTTGTTACCAATCAACCGCATAACTGATCTTATTTTTCACCTGCGGATATAATTTGCGGTACAATTCATTCAACACATCTTCTTTACGTGGCTCGTTGTAATAACTGTTGTTTATAATTGCCCAATCGTTGGCGCTTAATGCACGGCTATCACCATTGTAAGTTGCATGCTCCTGTTCCCAACGGTAATCTTCTCTAAATGTATTATACACAATGTTTTTACGGGTTGCAAGGTCTGTAATATTTATTTCCATATCGGCATTAGCTGTAAATGATTGCCGGGAAATATTCACCGTTGCATATACTGTTCTGTAAATAGTTTTGCCACTGGTATCACGTCCTACTTCAACCTGTTGACTGGCATTGCGACTGTAGCTGTAAGTTTGAGGCCTGGGTATGTTCATGTTTCTCAGTGTAAGATTAACCTCCCAATCTGGTTGCACATTATCCCGCCTTGCTTCCCAATCGGTATAAAAACGGGCCGGGTAGCGGTTGCTGTTTATACCCTTAAGCTCCCGTACCAATGTTTGCTGAAAGTATTCGTTGCTGTAATTGTAACCAGAGTTGCCCCAACCGGTATTAAAAAAATAAGAATTATCCTGCACCGGATTGATAACCACATTTACAATCGCATTTTGGTAAGCCTCATCAATTTTTAATTTAGAATCCTGATAATCTGGCACAAGTTTATCTGCTTTTTTAAAATAGTTGTAGGCTCTCTTGGCATCCTCACGTTCTGGCTTGTTTAAAAAAACAGAAGCAGTGCTGTAATAATCAGCGGCAGCCTGTTGTTTAGTATCGTAAATAGTTTGCTGATAATTAACCGGGTTTACAACACGGCTTGCGGCATCGCTTTCAACAATGGCATTGTACATTTCCTGTAAAGTAACGTACGCACTTATCATTTTATCCCAACGCTCAATATTATTAGAGCTGCTGTAACTGTTTATTTTACGCAGGTTTCTTTGCTGTGCTGCATTGTATAAAACAGGTAGCGCATTTAAAGCAGCCGTATCAGCATTGCGTTTTTTTAAAGTTTTAATAGCGTCAAACAACGTATTATCATTATCACTGCGTGATAAATAATCTTTGCTGCTGCCACAACCAGCTAAAATTACCAGGCTTATAAAAATGTAAAAAATGTATTTCATAATATGCTCTTTACATATATACGCACAATATAGGAGCCAATGTTACAGGCAAAATTTTTGTTATAAAAAGATTAACATAGTTTGATAATCTTTTTATAACGTATCCCGGTACTTTGCCAATAGCCACCATTTATTTCTTAGCCCCAATATCAAGCAACAAAGTTTCTATTGCTTTATCAAGTTGACTGTCTTTGTTTTTTTCGCCCAGCGGATTAGATACAGCTATATCAACCGGCCTTGGCACCAGTTCCATATTCTTTCCATCATTATCGGTAACTTTTATAAACGGCAGACGTACAGAGGTGCCATCGAACAAGGTAATATTGCTGGTGTAAATGATCCAGCCACCGGTTGGCTCGCCAACTATTTTGCCCAGCTTTAAACTACGATACCCTTCGCTAAAATCTTCTGCATCAGATAAAGAGTGCTGGTTGGTAATCAAAATGGTGGGTGCATCCAACGCACGCTGGCCCAGCACGGTACGGGCCGGTGCTGCAGGCATATTGCGGTACGACATATTCATATAACCTTTACGTGACAGCACATCCAGTGCATACGCATTTACAAAACCGCCGTTGTTATTTCTTATATCAATGATAACGCCTGCACGGTCGTGGTTTTCTGCATCTATATCTAAGTAAAATTTATTTAATGATTCGGCCGACATATCAAAAATGTGTGCATAGCCTAATTTGCCGTTGCTTTTTTTGCTAACATAATCCCGCTGTTGCTGCACCCATTGTTTGTATAGTAAATTTTTTTCGGCAGCAAGGCTAACGGGCCGTACAGCAGCACTCGTTTCGGTACCGGCCGCATTGCGTACACTAAGCGTTACCATCTTGCCGGTTTTGTTCAGCAATAATTCATCAACATTTGCTGTACTATTAATGGCAGCGCCATCAACAGCCAGCAACTGGTCTCCCACCTGTACGCCTGCAAGTGCTGCCGGGCCGGCGGCTACCACTTCTGTTATTTTTAAGATGCCACTTTTTTCGTAAGCCGCCGCATCGTAACGCAAACCCAATTTTCCTACATTAAATTGCGGAACGCTGCCCGATACGCCAGAGTGCGATGCATTTAGCTCACCAACCATCAGCGCTAATATTCTGCGTAATTCATCAATGGTATTGGCGCCTGCAGCCAAAGGCTCATAGATGGTTTTTATTTTGTTCCAGTTGGTGCCATGAAAATTAGGATCGTAAAATCCTTTGTTTTGCAGCTCCCATGTTTGTTTAAATATCTCCGCTTTTTCTTTATTAAAATCAATATCAAGCTCGGCCGTTACTGCAATGTTTTTGGTTTGCTTGCTTTCAATTGTTACGCTTTGCAGCTTGCCCAACTCAATAAAATACAGCTCGGCATTGGATGCAAATTGTAAATAATTTTTGCCGCCGGCTGTGGTTGTCAGTTGCTTTAGCACAGGCGATTGATCGTCCAGGCTGTAGGTAAACACATTTTGCTGCCCGGCCTGTGTTGCAATCACAGCAAGGGTTTTGCCATCGGGGCTAAGGGCATGGTCGCTTACATCTACATCCAGCGGTAATAAAGTAAGCCTGTCTTTTATACCATCCCAAACGATCTTGCTTGGTTCTTTGTCTTTGGTGGTTTTTACATTGTCGGTACCGGCAGTTGTTTTTGCTATCGCCGAACTGTCTTTTTTTGCTGTAGTATCTGTAAACAATTTTTTAAAGTCATCTTCTTTAAAAATAAGTGTTTGTGGTACCAGGTCTATCCTGGCAACCGATGCACTTTCTGTACGCTGCGTTGTGGTAAAAAGAATAAATTTTCCATCCTTGCTCCAGCTTATATCGCCACCAAAACTATTGGGTAAAAAACTTATGGGCCTGCTTTGTCCGCCTGTAGCAAGTACCACATTTACATTTTTGAAAGAGTTGGCTCCTATCGAAGTAAAAGCTATCCAGTTACCATCCGGCGACCAGGCATAATCCGACTGAAAGAAGGGTGCAACAGCAGTATAAGCAGTGGTTATAAGATCATCTTTTTTAGTAGCTATATTCATTACCCGCAACTGGTTGCCATTGCGTACGTAAGACAGTAGTTTGCCATCCGGAGAAAATTTAGCACTGCCATCATTCCCTTCTGTGTTGGTTATCCTTGTTTCTGTTTTATTGATAAAATTGTATTCAAAAATATGAGAGGCACCATCACGGTCAGACATATATACAATGCTGTTGCTGTTTTTTGCCCAGCTTATCTGCGATTCGATACCTTGCGTTGCCGTTATGCGTACGGCATCTCCAGCATCTTTTGTAGCAGCAACAAACACATCACCACGGGCTATAAAAGCACATTTTTTTCCATCGCCCGATACGGCCAGTTCCCTGAAAGTATTGGTAAGTTTTACATGCTCAGCCACCGGCGTAGATGCAGCACCACGCTTGTTTATTTTTATTGCAGTGGCATTACCGCTTGCAATATCGTAATACCATATTTTAAAATCCCGTTCAAATACAATGGCTTTACCATTATAAGCCATAGTTGGCCATAATACACGGCCGGTAGTAAATGACGTTAATTTTTTTGCATTGCCCGTAAGTGGTTTTATAAATAGGTTTTGCGTACCGCTTTCGTCCGACACGTAATAAATGGCTTTACCATCGCTGCCCCACATGGGCCACAAGTGTTTGGCGCCCTTGCTGGAAAATTGCTCGTAGGTATTGTTCTCCTTCAGCAACCATATTTCCGATTCATCTAAATGGCTATGGCCATTGCGCCACCACTGTGCGGCAGCCACACCATGCGCCGATACTGCCAGCCATTTATTATCAGGCGAAGGCATGGGAAAAAATTCGCTAACATAGCGAGTGTCGCTAACAGCAATGGGCGTACCGCCGCCGGCAGCAATTTTAAAAATATCACGCATGCCGGCAATATCTTTGCTGGTAGATGAGTAGTAGATAAATTTCCCATCGCCGGACCATGAACCTGCATCATCGAACCCATCATCAAACGTGATGCGCTTTAATTGGTTGCTGCCAAGATTAAGTACATAAATATCGCCATTGCCCGACCTTGTGGAAGTAAAAGCCAGGTATTTACCATCGGGCGAATAGATGGGCCTGCTGTCATAATCCGGATGCGATACCAGCAAATGTGCATCGCCTCCAGCAGCAGGTACGGTCCAAATATCACCACCCGAAACAAAAGCTATTTCGGCAGCATCCGGCGATAAGGCCGGATCAGAAAAATAAGGGATGGCTGCAACGGGTTTATCTGCCTGGGCGTTAATTACAAAAGGACAAATTAATAAAGATGCAATAATGCTGCGTTGGAAAATGGAAGCGAAAAAATTCATCATTGCTTTAGGTTTTGGGTGAGAGATTGAAGATACTCAAATAATGGTAGAACTTGAAGGGTATAAAATCTTAGCGAATAAGTATATTTTTGGACTTTAGTTCACATCATATCTCTGGATTTTACATGAGAGGAACCACTTTTCCTACCACTCAACACCTCAAATTTTCCTTTTATCAAACCAAAACAATTTTCTAAAAAATATTTTAAAGTATTAAATCCCTGTATTTCAGCTAATTAGATTAAAATCACCTCCTATCTACCACCCACTACTATAAAAAATATGGTATTATGTGTTGCATAGTACTAAAATTCTATTATCTTTGTGTTGTGAAAGGGGATAAACCGGTTATTTCAAGTCGCAAAGTTCTTAAAGTATAGCCATTAAAATTGTCCTCACCATCTTCTAAAGCCATGTAGAAGTTTGGAGAGGCCAAAAGTATAGCCATGAAAAAATTATTTTCCGAAATGAACCTTTTGGAAGCTTTTCTGCAGAATAGCCGCCAAAGGTTAAAAAATTGAAGCCATGAACATTGACAACACAGCCAGCCAGATGCGTAAGGGAGTTCTGGAGTTTTGCATCCTCTCTATTATAAAAGAGGGCGAAGCTTACCCTTCGGATATCATCGAAAAAATGAAGGCGGCAAACCTGAACATTTTTGAAGGAACTCTATACCCGCTGCTGACCAGACTAAAAAACGCAGAACTATTATCTTATCGTTGGGAAGAAAGTACCGGCGGGCCGCCACGTAAATACTTTTCGCTAACCGAAAAAGGCGCAGGGTTTTACAAAGAGTTGGAAACAACCTGGTACGAACTGGCCAACGCAGTTAGAGCACTTACCAACGACGGACAAGAAAATATTAATAACAACAACTTCAACAACGACCAGCAATAAAAAAGTATAGCCATGTTTTTTTGTTGTAACAAACCAACTAACGAAACAAAAAAAAATTAGCCATGAAACAAGTAATCAACATAAACTTTCAGGGACGTGTGGTTCCCATAGAAGTTACAGCATTTGAATTGCTGAAAAATTATACCGAAAGCCTGAACCGCCACTTTGCCAATGAAGAAGGCAAAGAAGAAATCATCAACGATATTGAAAGCCGTATTGGTGAGCTGTTTCAGGAAAAAATAACCAAAGGCGCCACTTGTATTACCGATGACGATGTTAACGCCATCATTAAAAATATGGGCCGGCCCGAGGAGTTTGAGGCTATGGATGATACACAATCTCAATCATCTTCATACGCTGCAAAAGAAGAGCAATCAACCAATAACTTTACCAATACTTCAACCGGTCATAAAAGATTGTTCCGCGATGAAAATGATAAAGTACTGGGTGGTGTGTGCAGCGGCCTTGCCAACTATTTTAATATAGATGTGGTAATTGCCAGGATCATTTTTGTGGTGTTGTTATTTTCCGGTGTTGGATTTTTAACCTACATTATTATGTGGATAGCGGTGCCAAGCAGCGCTACCACACAAATTGGCGGCACCCGTAAAAAACTGTTCCGTGATCCGGATGAAAAACTTTTGGCAGGTGTATGCAGCGGCATTGGTAACTATTTTGGTATCAATGCATGGATACCAAGGGTGTTGTTCCTGCTGCCTTTCCTGTCTTTTATTTCACGCTGGGGCCATTGGGGCGGCCTGTGGGATTTTGGAGATGTACTCCGTTTTACCTTCAGCCCAACTTCTTTAATAGTGTATATTATTTTGTGGATAGTGATACCGGAAGCATCAACTACCTCAGAAAAACTGGTGATGAAAGGTGAAAAAGTGGATATGAATTCCATAAAAGCATCTGTAATGGAAGAGATGAAAGGTGTTGGAAAAAAAGCGGAGAAATTTGGTAAAGAAGCATCTGCTGTTGTAACGGATAAAGCAAACATGGTTGCCGGCGATGTGAAAAATTTTACCAGGCGTAATCGTGGCGGATTGGGTAATGTAATTGCTATGATAGCAAAAATATTTGCCTACTTCATCATTGGTTGTGTATGCCTTGCCATATTTGGACTATTGATAGCATTGATTGTTGGTTCAGTAAAAATATATCCGCTTAAAGATTATTTACTCGATGGAAACTGGCAAAATTTTTATGCCTGGGGAACGCTGCTGTTCTTTATAATAATTCCTTTTGTTGGCATATTAATATGGATTATCAGAAAAATAACAAATTCTAAAAGTAACAGCAAAATGTTACGCCTTACATTTATAAGCCTGTGGATTGTTGGCTGGATATGCATATCATTCTTCGTGGCTTCTATCGATAAAGAGTTTAGCCGCAAAAGCAAACAGGATGATCAGGAAATTGTAATGTTAAACCCTACAACAAATAAACTGATTATTGCAACTTCATCTGCTTTGGATAGAAGCACCAGTAAAAGAAACAGGTGGGCCCGGTTTGATTCGTTTGATGAATTTCTGGAAGAAGATACACTCATCATACAAAATATAGAAGTAGCGTTTTTAAAATCAACGGATGACAGCTTTCATGTAAGGATATTAAAAGAAGCAAGGGGTTTTTCAAGAGAAAGTGCAAATGCAAATGCAGCCAAAATAGCTTTTAATGCAAAGCAGATTGACAGTTTACTTGTACTTGATGAAGGTATAGCTATCAACAAATTCGACAAATTCAGAAACCAATCAGTACTTGTAACTATTTATGTGCCTGTTGGCAAACAGGTAAGGGTTAATAACAATTATTTTAAAAGAATTTATTTCAATAATCTCTTTAATATAGATGATTATGACAGCGATAATGATTATAACAACGATAATAGATGGCAAAGCGGAGTTGATTATGTAATGAAGGAAGATGGCAGGTTATACAGCCTAAACGGAACCCCCGCTGGTAAAAACGATAATACCAGAGTAACAATAAACGGCGATGGTATTGAAGTGATAACAAATGAGAATGGCAATGATGATAATTACCGTTACAACAGTGGTGAACCAATGAACAAGCTGGATTCCATTAAAGTAAAATTAGAAAAGGAACAACAGAAAATTAAAGACTCGTTGGAAAAAGCAAAAGAAAAGATAGAGAAGCAACTGGAAAAAATTGGCGATAACATAGAGCCAACGCCGCTAAGTTCGCAATTGCAGGTGTTAAGCCCGATGATAAATATTAACTAATGCGTTTTATCATTTTTAAAACAAACTAAATGAAAAAATATTCGCTTTTAATTGTTGCTGTGGTAATAATACTTGCCAGTACGCAATCCTGCTTTCATCATCATAACCACGATATTTCAATTACAGTTTCGGATGATGAAGATGAATACGAAATGGATGCCGATTTTAAAAGAAGCCAGTCGCATGCGGTACGTGTTTACCTCAACCACAATTTACTTACCGGCGATATGAAATTGAACCGCAATGATAATGTAGATGAAGAAATAACCCTAGATGATAAAACAACTTTTTACATCAACTCCAACCCCGGATCGCTGCAAATTAAAATTGATAAAACTGAGAACACCGAAGAGCAGTGCGAAAGGATTAGGCAGGCATGCGAAGACCTAAAACAAATTTTAGCCAATAATTAAACTCGTTTCAATAGTTGAGTTGAAGTTGAAACCAACAACGTCCCCCGATTTTTCGGGGGACTTTTTATTGCCCACAGCCTCAGCTTTTTATTTTACATTTGCAGCGTAAAAAAACTAAAATTACTTACATGAAAAATACACCCTTCACCCAAAAACATATTGACATAGGCGCAAAAATGGCCGAATTTGCAGGATACAATATGCCCATCAGCTACTCGGGCATTAACGATGAGCATGCGGCTGTGCGTAACTCTGCAGGCGTGTTTGATGTAAGCCACATGGGCGAATTTGTTTTAAAAGGAGAAAACGCACTTGATCTTATACAACGCATTACCAGCAACGATGCATCAAAATTAACTGATGGAAAAGCCCAGTACAGTTGCCTGCCAAACAAAGATGGCGGTATTGTTGACGACCTGATTGTGTATTGCCTGGAACAAAATAAAGCTTACATGCTGGTGGTAAATGCCAGCAATATTGAAAAAGACTGGAACTGGATTCAGCAGTTTAATGATAAGGCTGTAGAGATGCACAACATATCCGACAAGACTTGTCTGCTTGCTATACAAGGCCCCAATGCAACCAGAATGCTGCAGCCGCTTACTGATATGGATATCATGAATTTAAAATATTACACTTTTACCAAAGGCACATTTGCCGGTGTTGAAAATGTTTTGATAAGCGCAACCGGTTACACAGGTGCAGGTGGTGTTGAAATTTATTTTGAAGATAAAGATGATGATGCATCCAAAATTTGGGATGCCATTTTTGAAGCCGGGCAAAAAGGCGGCATAAAACCAATTGGTTTGGGTGCAAGAGATACATTGAGGTTAGAAATGGGCTATTGTTTATATGGTAACGATATTGATGATACTACATCTCCATTAGAAGCAGGCCTGGGCTGGATCACAAAGTTCAGCAAACCGTTTACAAACAGCGATTATTTTGAAAAACAAAAAGCTGATGGCCTTACAAAAAAATTAGTTGGTTTTGAAATGCTTGAAAAAGGCATAGCCCGCCACGGATACGATATAAAAGATTTTGAAGGTGTAATTATTGGCAGGGTAACATCGGGCACACAATCGCCCACGCTGGGCAAAGCTATTGGTATGGGTTATGTTGAAACAAAATCCGCAGCTATTGATAGTGAAATTTTTATCAGCGTACGCAACACATTGCTTAAAGCCAAAGTGGTTAAAATGCCATTTGTTTAATGGATAATTCGCTAATTGATAATGGATAATTTTTTAAAATCACACGGCTTGCTATCTGAGCAAAACCATCTGCGGTTAATAAATTATCGATTATCCACTAAATCATTATCCATTAACTAACTATGCCCAAAATTCATCTCACCACTTTTATTGCAGCGCCTATTGAACGGGTTTTTAATTTAAGCCGCAGCATAAATCTGCACCAGCTTTCAACAACCTCTACCAATGAAAAAGCAATTGATGGTGTAATGACCGGTCTGATAAATAAAAACGAAACCGTTACCTGGCAAGCAAAACATCTTTTTAAAACAAGGCAGTTTACTTCTAAAATTACAGAGATGAAAAGCCCTGATTTTTTTGTTGATGAAATGATCAAAGGCGATTTTAAAAGCTTTCATCACGAGCATCATTTTAAAACAACTGATAATGGTACCATTATGATTGATCTTATTGAATTTGAAACCCCGTATGGTGCAATCGGTAAAATTGCAAACAGCATTTTTCTTACTCATTATCTTGAAAAATTTCTAATAAAAAGAAATGAAGTGATTAAAGAGTATGCCGAAACACAAAAATGGAAAACCATTTTAAATTAATTTTGAATAATGCAAACAACAAAACCAGAATTATATACCTGTCTTTCTCCCGCCCTTTTAGATCTGTACCCTGTTGAAAAAAGCATCGTTGTAATTATTGATGTATTGCGGGCCACATCTACCATTGCCACAGCTTTACACAACGGTGCTAAAGCCATTATACCGGTTGATAGTGTTGCAGAATGTATTCGCATTGGTAAACAAATTGACAGTATTACCGCCGGCGAAAGAGACGGACAAATTGCCGAAGGACTGGCTTACGGCAACTCCCCTTTTGAATACCCCAAAGAATTTATTGGCGGCAAAACGCTGGTGCTTACAACCACCAACGGCACAAAGCTTTTGCACATGGCACTGGCCGAAAATGCAAAAGGGATTATCACCGGTTCGTTTCCCAACCTCTCTGCCGTTTGCGATTTTTTAGTTGCACAAAATCTACCTGTAATACTTGGCTGCGCCGCCTGGAAAAACAGGGTAAATATAGAAGACACATTATTTGCCGGTGCTGTAATTAACCGGATTGGAAAACATTTTTGCATCAACTGCGACTCATCGCAAATGGCAGCAGCCATGTATAATGATGCAAAGGAAGATTTGTTTGAATTTATGAAAACAAAAAATGCCTCACATTATAACCGCCTTGCTGGCTTTGGGTTAGAGAAAGATATCCGCTATTGCCTTACGGCCGATGCTGCCAATGTGCTGGTTGCTTATAAAGAAGGTAAGTTGATTTCAAAATAAAACCCTTTATCTTTCAAATAAATAACAATTAACACAAAATTCTTTCTAAACTTGCTGTAACGCTTGAGGGCTCAGTTATTTTTCGTTACTTTTGCAAATTGCCTTTTTCAGAAAAGATAAATTAGAAGTACTAAAATCTGAAATCCCAAATCGGCAATCTAAAATCATAAATGGCTTTACCGCACCTTATCAAATATGTGTACAATAACGGCTCGGATGAAGTGATCCGCCGAAGCAAAAAAATTCATGCAATGGGTTTTGTTGAACTGGTTGAGCACGACCAGTTGATGGGCAGCGTTGTGTTTAGGGTTAAGGATGATAGCTACGCCACTTTTTACAAAGTGTATATTCAAAAATACACCGATGCAAAATCCATGACGGTCCGCTGCAGTTGCCCGTACAACCTCGGCGATATTTGCCGTCACGAAGGCGCAGCACTCATTCGCCTGCAGGATATGGTTGATAAAAATATGCTGGGCAACACCAATATACAATACAACCAGCGGCATACGGTTGCCAAAATGAAGCATATTGAATTGAAGATGATAAAGCTGCTTTCCTCACCCGGTATTTATGCCGAAGCCGAAAATCTTTTACGCAGCAACAAAGCAAATATTATTAAAGCGGCCGACGAACGGGTGGAGGCAGAACTGATTATTGAGGGAGAAACTTTTCCGCTGGTTATTCAAAAAAACGACGAGAGAAATTTTGATACATCCTGCAAATGCGGCGAAACCGAACATCCGCTTTGCGAACATAAAACCATGTTGTTTCTGCAATTGCTGGATGCTTACGGAGCTAATTATTTCGACAGTATTCGTAACTGGGATAAAGAAAAAAACAAACTGCTGCAGATTTATGGTTATAGTTTAGATGATGATCTTGCCGGTAAATTTGAATTTAGTTATAAAGATGGAAAGCCGTTTTTAAAAGTGCTGGATATTTCTATTAAAAGAGTAGCGCCAGGCACTGTATCAGCAAGGCCAGCAGAAGCTTTTGTGGTGCCGGATATGCCTGCAGAAGAAGTGGAGGTAGAAGAGCGGCCATCAAAAAAACTGGGCGTTGTGTTTAATTTTAACGCAACCATGTATCCATATTTTGATGTGGATGCAATACAGGGCGAAGCAAACGATGAGCAAAAAAAATATTTGGGTAAGGTTGAAAAATTAGACCTTACCAAATTTGTAAACACCGAAGTTTTTGGCGAAGATGATAAACAACTGGTGCAACAGGTACGTAAATTACAGGCCAGCGAAATAAATAAATACCTCGATCGCAATTCTCCCTTCAGCGGCATTTGGGAAAACATTATACATACCGATGGTGATGATTTGCCGGAGGATACCAAAGCATTGATTGCAGAATATCTTCAACCCAAACTTAAAAAAATATTTGAAGAGCAGGCGGGTAATAATTTTATTTTTTATCTGCCCAAAGGCAAATCATTTACAACTAACAACCTGGTTGAGATAGAATTGAGCAATCATTTTATTGCACCGGTTTTTAAAGTGCAGGCCAGCGCCGATCATTTTGAAATTGCCTGCACCGTTAAATTAATGGGCGATGTTATTCCTTTTACCGATAACGAATGTAACAGCAGCCTGGTTTATTTAAATGATAAAGTATTGTACCTGTGGCAAAAGGCTGAGGATGTTTTGCAGGCCGAAAAATTTCTGAAAGAAGGAAATATTCAGCTTAGTAAAGATAACTGGGCCGATAAAATGAAAAAAATTATTCTGCCACTTACCAAAGAATATAAAGTTGAATTTGATAAAGCACTGGTACGGGAAATTAAAAGCGGCGAGCCCGAAATAAAACTGCAGTTGCAGGAAAAGGGCGACTACCTGGTGTTTCAGCCGGTGTTTACCTACAAAGGTTTTGAAACCAAGGCAGCCGATAAAGAAAATATCATCATCCCAGATGGAGATAAGATTCTCATCATTGAAAGAAATTTAGAAGCCGAAGAAAATTTTCTAAAAAAATTAGAGAGCCTGCACTCCATGTTTGTGCGGCCCGATGATAATAAAAATAACCTGGTGTTAAGAGGTGCAGATGTGCTGCGCAATAACTGGTTCTTTTTATTTGTAGATGCCATGAACGAAATGAAAGTGCCGGTATTTGGTTTTGAGGCATTGCGCAATTTTCGTTTTAACACCGCCAGGCCCAACACACATATACATGTAAGCAGCGGCATGGATTGGTTTGATGCAAAAGTTGAAATTGAATTTGGGGAGCAGCGAGTTGGTATTGATGAGATAAAAGCAGCGTTGGTAAACAAACAATCTTTTGTACAATTAAGCGATGGTACATTAGGCATACTGCCCGATGAGTGGCTTAAAAGATATTCGTTGTTGTTTAAAGTGGGCGATGGACGCAGCAACCAGTTGCGTTTATCAAAATACCACATGAGTGTGATTGATGAGCTTTACGAAAACAGGGACGAAAAGGAATTAAGTTTTGAACTGGATGAAAAATATGAGCGGTTGAAAGAGTTTAAAAACATTCCTGAAACGCCTGCGCCTGAACATTTACAGGCAATATTACGGCCTTATCAAACTTCAGGCTTTCAATGGCTTAATTATTTAAATGATGTTGGATGGGGCGGTATTCTGGCAGATGATATGGGTTTGGGTAAAACCGTACAGGCATTGAGTATGTTGCATCACTATAAAGAAGTTACCGGCGGCTTAAAAGCATTGGTAGTATGCCCAACAACATTAATTTACAACTGGCGCAACGAGGTGCAAAAATTTGCACCTGCATTGTCTTTTCATATTCACCATGGCAGTATAAGAACCCGCAATATTGATGAGTTGAATGCACACAACATCATTATTACCACATACGGTACTTTGCGTAGCGATATACAGGTATTGCTGAAAATGAATTTAGATTATGTGATATTAGATGAAAGCCAGGCAATAAAAAACCCGGCATCAAAAGTTACCAAAGCAGCCAGTTTGCTTAATGCAAAAAACAGGCTGTGCATGAGTGGTACGCCATTGCAGAATAACACCTTCGATATTTTTGCGCAGATGAATTTTTTAAACCCTGGTTTGCTGGGCAACATGGAGTTTTTTAGAAATGAGTTTGCTACACCCATTGATAAATTTGGTGAGCAGGAGCAGAAGGAACATTTACGCAAACTTTTATTTCCTTTTATTTTACGCCGCACCAAAGAGCAGGTGGCTAAAGATTTACCGGATAAAACAGAAACCATTTTGTTTTGCGAAATGGAAACAGAGCAACGTAAAGTTTACGAGGCTTACCGTAACAGTTATAGGGAAAAAATATTGGGCACCATTGATCAGCAGGGCATTGGTAAATCGCAATTAACCATTTTGCAGGGCCTTATGAAGCTTCGCCAGATTTGCGATAGCCCGGCCATTTTGAATGAGGATGAAAAATATCCAAACCACTCCATTAAGTTAGATGAGCTGGCAAGAGAGATTGAAGAAAACATCGGCAACCACAAGGCACTTATCTTCTCACAGTTTTTAGGTATGCTTGCGCTGATAAAAAAGAAACTGATAGAAGATGGTATTCCGTTTGAATATTTTGATGGCAGCACATCGGCACCCGACAGGGAAAAAGCCATCCAGAATTTTCAGAATAACGATGAGTGCAGGGTGTTTTTAATTTCGCTGAAAGCCGGTGGTGTGGGTTTAAACCTTACCGCTGCTGATTATGTATATATTGTTGACCCGTGGTGGAACCCAGCCGTGGAGCAACAGGCCATTGACCGTACACACCGTATTGGCCAAACCAAAAATATTTTTGCTTACCGTATGATTTGTATTGATACTATTGAAGATAAGATACTGGAGCTGCAGGAACGCAAAAGGAAACTCGCCAGCGAACTGATAGCCGATGATGCCAGCTTTGTAAAGGCACTTTCTAAATCGGATGTGGAGTATTTATTCAGTTAAGCAGGTAAAAGATCAAATGCCTGTTTTCCTCAACTAAGAAGAAATAAAATCTTTCAGTCTTTTAAATTCCCTGTTATCCTCGCATTGGTTCGTGTCCTCCGAACCATGCTGCCATTACATACTATTTGCTATAATTTTTTGAT
>JAYURR010000189.1:0-9216 GCA_043756605.1 Chitinophagaceae bacterium | reverse complement strand
ATGTTTGAATACCTGTATCATTATTCTCCGCTGCATAATGTTAAACCCGCTGCATACCCTGCAACCATGATTACCACCGCCGATCACGATGACCGTGTGGTGCCTGCACACTCTTTTAAATTTGCAGCCACCATGCAGGCAAACCAGCAGGGTACAAATCCGGTGCTGATACGCATTGAAACAAAAGCAGGCCACGGAGCCGGTAAAAGCACTCAACAGATTTTACAGGAGCAGGCCGATAAATGGAGCTTTATGTTTTACAATATGGGAATGAAACCGGGTTATTAGTTTTTTGTGCCAGGCTTTGGTTAGGTGTCTGGCCACTATACATAGCCTGCAACGTTAAAGTTGTTTTTGTTACGCAGTAGCTTTTATAAATTTAAGAGCGTTCGTAGTGGCCTCACATCTATGTAACGAAGCTCAGTAAGTTTTATTCAAATCCGTCTTTCACCATATCCCAAAATGCATCCAGTGCAATAATACGGGGCTTTAAAAAACTGATAATAGCCGGCCAGGCAGATTGATCCAGTATGTTTACACCATCCAGTTGCAGCGATATGCTGCTGATGGTTTTGTGATCGGTTTGCAGTGTTTCCTGCCACTGCCAGTTGAATGTTGTTGTGGAGGCTAACACCTTTTTGAGTAATTCAAATTGATGGTAGTAGTGTAATCTTTCTTCCTCTTTGGGATGAGAAATTTCAATAGCAATTACAGCTTTTGTATTATCTGCATCCATTTTAAAATGAATATAGCGGATGCCGGTTTTATAATTTATCCAGTTAACAGGTAAGACTGAAGCGCCGGGTACGGGTTTCATATATTGCCCGAAGGTTGTCCAGAATTGGGTTTTTAACTTTGATGCCTGTTCTTTGGAGTACATGGGTGCAAGATAAAATATTTATGATCTGCTTGAATCCAAAAACCCGAAGGGTTGTAATTATTGTAGTGACGTGAAAAATTGAATGCTAACCCCGAAGGGGTAACATATCTAACTCTATCACCCCTGCGGGGTTTAGGCAATTCGATAATGCAATTCTATAATCAGAACACCCCGTTGGGGTTTAAAGTAACTCTGATATTCACTTAAATAAAGCTCAATAAAGATATCCTGTACAAGAGTGCGACGCCACCGCAGCCCAACAGCATTACTACAGCCTGGCCCAAAATAAAAAATCCCACCTGCCAAAGGCAGATGGGAGTATGTTTATTTAGATTCTTCGCTATCGCTCAGAATGACAGAAGAAAATTAATACCTGTAAGCATCAGTCTTAAACGGACCTTCTTTTGGAAGACCTAAGTAAGAACTTTGATCAGCAGTTAACTCGTCTAATACCACACCAATTTTGGCAAGGTGTAAACGGGCAACTTTCTCATCAAGGAATTTTGGTAACACGTACACTTTGTTTTCGTATTTATCGGTGTTTTGCCAAATTTCAAGCTGGGCCAATACCTGATTGGTGAACGATGCACTCATTACAAATGATGGGTGACCGGTTGCACAACCTAAATTTACCAAACGGCCTTCGGCCAGAATGATTACATCTTTACCATCAATGGTGTAAAGATCAACCTGTGGCTTGATGGTATTTTTGGTAGCGCCGTAGTTTGCATTTAACCAGGCCATATCAATTTCAATATCAAAGTGACCGATGTTACAAACGATCGCTTTATCTTTCATTAAACGAAAATGTTTTTCGGTGATGAGGTCACGGCAACCACTGGCCGTTACAATAATATCAGCTTCTTTAACCGCTTCGATCATTGGCTTAACTTCAAAACCGTCCATAGCTGCCTGTAAAGCACAGATAGGATCAATTTCGGTAATGATAACCCTGCAACCTGCACCTTTTAATGAAGCGGCAGAACCTTTACCCACATCACCGTAACTACCAACAACAGCAACCTTACCAGCCATCATTACATCAGTAGCACGACGAATAGCATCTACCAAACTTTCTTTACAACCATACTTGTTATCAAATTTAGATTTGGTAACAGAATCGTTGATGTTAATTGCAGGAATGGGCAAAGTACCTTTTTCCATACGCTCGTATAAACGGTGAACACCGGTTGTTGTTTCTTCGCTCAAACCTTTTACATGCTGAATTAATTCAGGGTATGTATCAAATACCATGTTGGTCAAATCACCACCATCATCAAGGATCATATTCAAAGGACGATCAGCACCGCCAAAGAATAAAGTTTGCTCAATACACCAATCAGATTCTTCCTGTGTTTGTCCCTTCCAGGCAAAAACACCAACACCCGTAGCCGCAATTGCAGCAGCAGCCTGGTCTTGTGTACTGAAAATATTACATGAACTCCATTTAACCTCTGCACCTAAAGCAGTTAATGTTTCAATTAAAACCGCAGTCTGAATGGTCATGTGCAGGCAACCTGCAATTCTTGCACCCTTCAATGGCTGTGATGGCCCATACTCGGCACGGATAGACATTAAGCCCGGCATTTCTGCTTCGGCTAACATAATTTCTTTACGGCCCCACTCAGCAAGGCTCATATCTTTAACCTTGTGGGCAAGTTTAAAGTCGAGGGCATTTTTTGTTATTGTTGACATGTTTTTAAATTTTAGAATGCAAATCTACACTTTACAGGATAATATTCTGTATATTTTACTAACTTTGGGAGATAAGCCTGTTTAAAATTTTATTACAGGATAAAAGGCAAGTTTACTATGGCAAAAGCATCCCAAAAAGAAAATGTACCAACCGTGGCTGTATCGCTTGATACAAAAGACATGGCCATACTTAAACTTTTGCAGGAGAATGCAAGGGTTACGGTGAAGGAAATTTCAGAAAAAATTCACCTGAGTACCACACCGGTTCATGAGCGTATTAAGCGCATGGAGGAGAGTGGGGTGATAAAACAATATGTAACACTGGTAAATCAAAACAAAATTGATTTGAACCTGATGGTGATCTGTTATGTTTCTTTAAAAGAACATAGTAAGACGGCTGGTGTTAAATTTATTAAAATGGTTAACGAATTACACGAAGTGATTGAATGCTACAGCATCAGCGGTGAGTTTGATTTTATGCTGAAAGTGGTTTGTAAGGATATGAATACCTACTACGATTTTCATGTAAACAAATTAAGCCAGCAGGAGAATATGGGTAATGTGCAGAGTGTGTTTGTAATGGGGGTTATAAAGGAGACGCATCAGTTGGTACACTAAGAAATGTCGAATGTGCGAATGGCGAATGGCGAATATCGAATGTCGAATATCGAATGTCGAATATCGAATGTTGAATATCGAATGGGGTGCTGAACTGTAATTACATTCGATATTCGCCATTCGCACATTCGATATTATAGTGTTAGTTCCATCACGTAGTCATTCATGAAGAAGCCGTTGCCAATATCAAAATCGGCGGTTTTAATTATTTTGAAGCCGAGCTTTTCGTAAAAATCTTTTGCTTTGTTTTGCCGGTTAACCTGTAACTGCAGGGCTTTTGCGTGTTTTATTTTTATTTCATCAACAATATAATTGATGATGAATTTGCCAGTGCCTTTGCCTTGTTGAGATTGTAAGATGTAAATTTTATTGAGCTTCCAAACCTGCGGTTCTGTTTCGTTAAAGGATGCAAAAGCAACCGGTTCATTATCATCGTACACAATAATAAAAGTGAAGCCTTCTTCTTCTATTTGTTTTTGTAAAGTAGCCGGGTTGTACATCTGCTCAAGCATAAAATCAATTTGATTTTTGCTGATTATGCTGCTGTAAGTTTGCGGCCAGATGGCGAATGTGAGATTACGGATGAGCGGTATGTCGGCAGCAGTTGCTTTTGAAACGGATAGCATTATTTTACTTTAATTCTCAGTTCCGGGGCAAACATCAGGCGGCCCTGGGCATCTTTAACTACAATATCAAAAAAGTACAGTTCTTCGCCGGAACGGAGCTGCTCTGTTAAAACTTTTATCCAGATGGGCGATAGGGGAGTTGTTCTGAAATTATCAATTACGGTACTTATAATGGGCGAAGCCTTACCGGTCTTCTCATCTTCGGTAACGGCTCTTCTTTTATACATGGCCTGGTAAGAGGAGATAGTGTAAATGCCTTTTTTATCATCAGTTATTCTTAGCGGCAATTTTACCAATTGTAATGCTTCTTCTAATACTACTGTTGCACTATCGCGGCGGATGCCCAGCATGCAGGTAAGTTTTGGCGGCGTATATTTTTGAAAGCCGCCTGCCTTTACAGTTACAGGTTTTGCCGTTACTGGCTTTGGTTTTTGTGCAAATACAGTTAACAAACTGAGGGTGCAAACAACCGTAAATAAAAATCTGACAAATTTTGCCATAGTTAGCGCATATTATTAAAAAACGAAAATACAGAACAATTAGTATGCTTTTTACATTTTAACTGATTGTTGACAAGCTCTCCTCAATGGTTTTTATTCTGGCTTCGGCATCGGCTTTTTTCTTTTGCTCAAGCGCCAATACTTCGGGTTTGGCATTTTGTACAAATTTTTCGTTGCTTAATTTTTTTTGTACGGATGATAAGAAGCCTTTTTGGTGCAGAAGATCTTTCAGCAAATCATCTTTTAAAGTCGCTGAATCCAGTTCTTTATCCGTCTTTATGTAGAATTTATCTTTTTCAACAGCTACAACAATTGTATTGGCAATAGCTTCATTGGTAAAAGAAAGCTCATCAGCATTAACCTGCTTGCTTAAAATGTTTTGTATAGCACTGTAACTTTCTCTTGCATCTGTTTCAATAAAAACTTTGATGGTTTCTTTTGGTTTAAGCTGATTTTTATTTCTGCCATCACGGATAGTGGTAATAACTTGTTTCAGCAATTCGCCTTGTGCTAAAATATTTTCATCAACAGTTTTAATTGGCGCAAATTGTTTTACGCATAAATCATCTGTCTGCTCTTTCAGCAAGTGATAAATTTCTTCGGTAACAAAAGGCATGTAAGGATGCAGCAACTGCATCAGCTCTTCAAAATAACTGATGGTTTTATTATAAACTGCTGCATCAATCGGTTGTTCAAAACCTGGCTTTATCCATTCTAAATACCAACTGCAAAAGTCATCCCATATTAATGAGTAAATTGTTTTTAAAGCTTCGCTGAGGCGAAATTGTTTCATTAAAGAATCAACTTCCAATCTTACTTCGTTTAAGCGATTTTCAAACCAGCTTAATGCAAAGTTGTGAGTTGTGAGTGGTGAGTCGTGAGGTGCGGATGCTGACGGCTCACGATTCACATCTGAGGTCTGCCTTCCCTGCCACATCTTCAAAAGCTTCAACGCATTCCAGATCTTGTTATTAAAATTCCTTCCCTGCTCCAAACTGTTTTCATCAAACATCAGATCATTACCCGCCGGAGAAGAAACCATGATACCAAAGCGAACTGCATCTGCGCCATATTTATCAATCAGGTCTAACAAATCAGGACTGTTGCCTAATTGCTTGCTCATCTTACGCCCAAGTTTATCCCTTACCATACCGGTAAAATAAACATCTTTAAAAGGAATCTGCTTTTCATATTCCATACCCGCCATAACCATACGAGCTACCCAAAAGAAAATAATATCCTGGCCGGTTACCAATACAGAACCCGGATAATAATATTTTACTTCTTCATTGCCCGGCTCGGTAATGCCTTTAAAAACCTGCGTAGGCCAAAGCCAGGAAGAGAACCAAGTATCTAATACATCGGCATCCTGTGTCAATTTTAGATTTGAGATTTC
This sequence comes from Chitinophagaceae bacterium, assembly GCA_043756605.1. GTDB lineage: Bacteria > Bacteroidota > Bacteroidia > Chitinophagales > Chitinophagaceae > Ferruginibacter. The sequence continues at coordinate 3,501 of JAYURR010000189.1, read as the reverse complement.
CGATTTCGGATTTTGTTGCAGCCATATTTCCTTAGCTTCTTGCTCAGTTTCAGCAACCACCATTTTGCCATCAGCATCATACCATGCAGGTATCTGTTGTCCCCACCAAAGCTGGCGGCTAATGCACCAGTCCTTTACATTCTCTAACCAGTATTTATAAGTGGCTAAAAATTTATCGCCGGGATGAATTTTTATGTCGCCATCAACAACAGCCTTTAATGCAGGCTCTGCCAGTTCTTTCATCTTTACAAACCACTGTGTACTTATTCTTGGCTCTACAACAACACCTGTTCTTTGGCTATAACCTAATCTTGTTGTGTATTCTTCCTCTTTGGTTAAAAAACCTTTTTCCTCCAGTTCTTTAATAATTTTTTTACGTGCAACAAACCTGTCTTCACCAACATAAATTTGTGCAGCGGGGCTCATGGTTCCATCGGCGTTGATGGTGTCAACAATTTCAAGATGATGTTTTAATCCTAAATTATAATCGTTTATATCGTGTGCAGGCGTAACTTTTAAAGCACCGGTTCCAAATGCAGCATCAACATACTCATCAAAAATGATGGGGATGCGGCGGTTGATTAATGGTACAAACGCATACGCACCTTTTAAGTGAGCGTAGCGTTCATCAGTTGGATTTACGCAGATGGCAGTATCGCCCATGATTGTCTCCGGCCTTTGTGTAGCAATGCTGATACCCCCAACCCCGCCAGCTGGCGGGGAGATGAGCTCATTACCACTGGCATCTGTTACTTTATAGGTAAGATAATATAGCTTGCCAGTGATGTCTTTGTATTCAACTTCTTCATCGCTCAATGCAGTTTTTGCAGATGAATCCCAGTTTATCATTCTTGCACCGCGATAAATCAAACCTTTATTATACAGATCAATAAAAACTTTTATTACTGCTTTATAATAATGATCATCCATGGTGAAAGTGGTGCGGTCCCAATCAACACTGCACCCAAGCCTTTCAATCTGGTTGTAGATGATGCCGCCATATTTATCCTTCCACTCAAAAGCGTATTTTAAAAACGCTTCCCTCGTTAAACTATTTTTATCAATGCCTTTTTCTTTAAGCATGCCCACCACTTTCGCTTCGGTGGCGATAGAAGCATGATCGCTGCCGGGAACCCAGCAGGCATTAAAGCCGCTCATGCGGGCCTTGCGTATAAGTATGTCTTGCACTGTTTCGTTCAATGTGTGGCCCATGTGTAACACGCCGGTAACATTGGGGGGCGGTATCACCACCGTAAATGCAGGGCGGGCATCGGGCTTGCTGTTAAAATAACGCTGGCTTAGCCAATGTTTATACCATTTACTTTCTACTTCCTTCGGCTCAAAATTTTTAGTCAATTCCATTTTTTATGTTTCCTTATATTATTGGAGGGCAAAAGTACAAAAAAGAGGGGAGGTTTTGAGCAGGGAGGCCGTACAATGAAGTTTTACATTTCTAAAAAATAATAATCTTCATGTGGTTAAAATAACCATATAGCTGCCATTAAATTTTATAAAAGCCTTTTGCATTAAAAAGCCCCGTTCTGTAGCAGAACGGGGCTATAAATAAAATGGTATTTATTACTGCCTTACAAATTTTGAAGATAAATTACCCTCGCCATTGTTTAGTTTAATGATATAAACACCTTTTGGTAAATCGGCAACATTAATGCGCTGCAAATTATTTGTCATATTAATTGTACGCATCAGAACTCCTTTAGCATCAAAAATGCTAAAGGCAGATTTTCTGTCAACATTACCCAGTACACTTACATTCAGGTAATCGTTTACCGGGTTTGGATATACTTTTAACATACCCGCTTTGGTAATCTCCTGCGGATCTTCCATAAGTGATGCTGTGCCTAACTGTACTTTTAATGTGTAACAAACAGTGGCATTGTTTGCATTGTTGTAACCAAATACTCTTGCATAGTAGGTACCTGCAGTGTAAGTTCTGGTAATGGTTTCGCTGGTAGTGCCGCCATTTTGCGAAATAGCTAACTGGGTAGTACCGTTACTGCTGTATAAAACCAAATCATAATCTGCAGGTAAAGTTGTAAGCGTAATAGTGGCAGAGCCTCCAGTAGTAATTACAAATTTATAGTAATCATTATCGGCACTTGGACTTATCAAACCTTTAATATCTGTATTGAAAGGAATGGTAGCTGCACCAGTTGCAGTGCCGTTGGTGCTAACATCGTAGGTGCTTGCACAACTTGTTGCTACTGCTGTTGCCGTAGCTTTAATAGTATAGCAGGTTGCACTGTTGGCTCCATTGTATCCAAATACTCTTATATAGTATGTACCGGCAACCTGGTTATTTAATGTTACTGTTTCGGTAGCTGTTGCACTTGTGCCAGAACCAATAGATGTACCGGCACTGTTTAAAATAGTCATGTCATAATCAACTCCCGATGGGCCAACCAGGTTGTAAACAATATTGCTGGTTGCCGTAGTTACTATCATAAAATAATCATTATCGGTAGTTGTGGTAATGGCAGCAGAGTTGGTAATACCCGATGCAATGGTAGCTGCTGTGGCTAATGTCTCATTGGGTTCAAAAGCTGTACCGCAACCAGATGGAACTGTTGCTGTGGTAAACTGTGCCTGTACATACACACTGCTTGCTGCAGAACAATTTGTTCTTACCCTCCAATCGTATAAAGTTGAAGATGCTAAACCGCTTAATACAACAGAAGTTGATGTGGTGGCAGTGGCTGCATTTGTCCAGGTAGATGCTGATGCTAATTTATAATCTGCATCATAACTAACTGCTCCGCTTGCGGCAGTCCAGCTAGCTGTAGCACCAGTTGTAGTAATTGCCGAAGATGTTAAGGCTGTTGGTGCATTACATGCAGCCACAGCAGTTGTTGTAAACTGTGCTGCAGCATAAGCACTGCTGCTAGCACTGCAATTTGTTCTTACTCTCCAGTCGTATAATGAACTGGCAGCTAAGCCTGTTATATTTACAGAAGTAGCAGTTGTTGCAGATGCTGCAACTGTATAGGTAGTAGCTGAGTTTAATTTATACTCTACAGTATAATTAACTGCACCGCTAACTGCTGTCCAGCTTACTGTAGCACTTGAAGCAGTAATGGCAGAAGATGCCAAACCGGTTGGCGCATTGCAGGTTGCAGATGAGCAATCAACAGTACTTAATGTTTGATCTGTTCTTGAATTTGATGATCCTTGTGATGCACCAATACCCATTCCTCTTCTTGCAAATGCTTTGATGATGGTACAACTGTATTGTGCGCCATAAAACAAAGTGTCTGCTTTTAAGATGGCATTACGGCCATCAATAAAACCGGGGCTGCAGGGTTGCAAACGCATACCTTCACTAACCAGTTTTAAAGCAATGGCATTACCGCCACCCGCAGCAGGATTAAAAATGTTAGGATTTATTCCAGCTAATTGAATGATCTCCCAGGTCATATCCCAAATGGCTGAACACCAGATGGTACCTACACCGTGTGGTACAGCTACCGTTGATAAATTGCCATA
>JAYURR010000188.1:0-3288 GCA_043756605.1 Chitinophagaceae bacterium | reverse complement strand
ACTATTTTGTGATTCAGTTTAAAACACTGCCAACCCAACTGCAAAAAGATAACCTGAAAGCAATGGGCGTTGAGTTGATGGATTATATTCCCAATAATGCATACACAGCCAGCGTTTGGGCTGATGTAAATATTTTAGATTTTAAATCATCATTGTTCCGTGCCGTTTTTCAGTTTAAACCACAGGATAAAGCCGCAGCGGATTTGATAAACGGCAATGTGCCTCCACATGCCATTAAAATACCTGGCTATGCCGATGTAGATATTATTGTGTATGAAAAATTAAAGCTTGCAGATGTGCAGCGGGCCGTTGCTTTTTTAAATGCAACTGTAATTCAGGATGTTCCCGATTTCAGAATGTTTACAATAAGGATTCCGGCAGCAAATGCAAAACAACTTGCAAATCTTTCATTTGTTCAGTGGGCCGAATTTATCGCACCACCCAATCAACAGGAAAATTTACCGGGTCGCTCTTTACATCGTGTAAATGTATTAAATGACGGGGTTAGAAATTTAAAAGGCGATGGTATGAATATTGGTGTTTGGGACGAAAGGGCCAGTCAGCATCTTGATTTTTCGCCTGCCGGCCGTTTGGTTAATGTTGATCCTGGCGCAGCCGGAAGCCATGGTACTCATGTGTCAGGAACAATTGGTGGTAGGGGTTTGATAAACCCAATTGCAAGAGGCATGGCACCTAATGCAAATATTTTTTCTTACTATGGTTTTAGCGGTGATGTACAAGTGGTGATGGCAACTGCCATTCCTGCAAATACGCTTATCTCAAGCAACCACTCATATCATGATGGGCTTGGTGTACAATGCGGCCTGGGAGGTGCATCAGCAAGCTATTCTCTTAGATCAAGAAATACAGATATTAACTTAAATAATTTCCCCTATCACCTGCATTGTCATTCAGCGGGTAATAACCAGGCAGCATGTAGTGGTGGATGGGGAACCATAACCGGAACCGGTAAATCGGCAAAAAATAATGTAGTGGTTGGAAGTGTCACTACTGATGAAGTACTTTCAGGATTCAGCAGTTGTGGCCCGGTACATGATGGAAGGATTAAACCGGAAATTGTAGCGATGGGTAGCAATGTGTTTTCTACTTACACTCCATTAAATACTTATGGTACCATTTCAGGTACATCTATGTCAACACCTGGCATTACCGGAACCGTTGCTCTACTTGCACAACGATACAAACAATTAAATGCCAATGTACTTCCTCCATCTTCATTAATTAAAAATATTGCCTGCAATACAGCATACGACCTAGGTACTGCCGGCCCTGATTACCGCTATGGTTTTGGCCGGGTAAATGCATTGGCTGCGGTAAAAATTCTGGAACAAAACCGGTACACATTAAATACAATAACCACCGGATCAACCAATGATATTACGATTACTGTTCCTGCAGGTGCATCCCGTTTGCGGGTAATGCTTACCTGGAACGATCCGGCTGCAGCAGCCAATTCAAGTTTTGCTTTGGTTAATAACCTTGACTTAAGAGTTATTGAAGGAGCAAATACAACATTGCCCTGGATTTTGGATCCCAACAACCCGGCGCTGGCAGCCACAAAAGCAGATGATAATATCAGTAACATCGAACAGGTAACAATAACCAATCCAACAGCGGGGACATATACATTAAGAGTATTTGGCGAAGCTGTAACAACCGGACCTAATCAGCCATATGCACTTACATGGGATATTAACCAGCCTTATATTGAAGTTATTTATCCTAATGGCACAGAGCAATTTAATCCTTCGGCCTCAGAAGTTATTACCTGGGATAATTCTGGTGTAACGGGTAATCAAACTGTTGAATATTCTTTGAATGGCGGAACTTCATGGACAACAATTTCAACAACAGTACCTGCAAATACTACTCGCCTAAGCTGGAGTGTGCCGGCAGCAAATACATCAACAGCATTAATAAGGGTAACAAGCGGATCATTAACTGATCAAAGTGATGTAACTTTTAAAATTCTTGGTACACCAACCGGTTTTACCGGTTCAGGAGTAAGCTGTGTTGCAGGTGAGGTAATCTTCAACTGGCCTGCAGTTGCCAATGCTACGCACTACGATATTATGAAGTTAAATACCACAACAGGTAATTTTGAAACACTGGCATCCAATATTTCCGGAACAAATTATACTGCTACCGGGCTTACGCCTAATTTGAGTATGTGGTTTCACCTGCGGGCAAAAAATAATACCAGCGGTGCAGAAGGAGAAAGATCAAATGCAATTAATGTAACCGTTTCAAATGGTGGCGGTGGCCTCCCAACGCCTGGTGCTATTGCCGGACAAAATGCAATTTGCGGCACGCCTTCTAATCTTCCTTATTCAATTTCAGCAGTGGCTGGTGCCACTACTTATAACTGGTCGGTACCGCCCGGGGCAAGTATTGCCAGCGGACAAGGTACCATTGCTATAACTGTAAATTACCCCGGCGGAAGCAGCAGTGGAAATGTTAGCGTAACTGCCGGCAACGGAACCTGCACAACTTCACCATCGGTATTACCGGTTACGGTTGGCAGCTCTGCGGTTGCAAGCCCAACATCGGGTGGTAACCAGGCGCAGGCAGTTTGCTCAGGGGGTCCTGTACCAACTTTAACCGCAACAGCTACTGTACCTGCAGGCCATTCTGTTGTTTGGTATAATGCAGCCACTGGCGGGTCGGTAGTAACTAATCCAATTCTGAATACAGTGGGTACTATAACTTACTATGCAGAGAGTGTGGAAAATGCTTCATCCTGCAGAAGTGCAACACGTACACCAGTAACATTAACTATTACCAATGTACCGGGTGCAACAGCATCAGCAAGCGGGCCAGTTACTTTTTGCCAGGGTGGTAGTGTAGTGCTTACCGCAAGCAGCGGAACTACATACAGCTGGAGTAATGGTGCAACAACGCAATCAATTACAGTAACAACATCAGGTAATTACACTTGTACTGTAACTACTTCCACCTGCACAAGTACTACTGCTGCAATTGCAGTTACAGTTAATCCTAAACCAACTGCATCAGCTACAGCTGCCGGCCCTACAGCGGTATGCCAGCCAAATACAGTTACGCTTAATGCATCAGCAGGCAGCTCCTGGTTATGGAGTAATGGTGCCACTACACAATCAATAACGGTTTCAACCAGCGGCAATTATACGGTAACTGTTACCAATGCCAGCGGATGTGTTTCAGATGCATCAGCCGCTATTCCCGTAACAATCAGCCCACAGCCCACAGTTAGTATTTCGGCAGCGCCATACACCAGGCTTTTACCAG
>JAYURR010000187.1:0-9282 GCA_043756605.1 Chitinophagaceae bacterium | reverse complement strand
AAGTAAAAAAAGATTTTGAGCTGGCCATTGCACTGCTGCATTCTTTTGAATACGATGAAGCAGAAAAAGTTTTTGCGAGGATAATTGCAGCAGAACCTGACTGCGCCATGGCATATTGGGGCGTGGCCATGAGTAATTATCACCCGTTGTGGGCCCCGCCCACCAAACCCGAGTTGGAGAAGGGAGCAAAAGCTGTAGTAATAGCAAAATCGCTTACCGGAAAAACAAAAAGAGAATCGGATTATATAGATGCCATTGATATGTTTTATACAAACCGGGAAAAAGCAGACCACCTCACCCGTACCATTGCATTTGAAAAAGCTATGGAGCAATTACAAAAAAAATATCCGGATGATAAAGAAGCAGCCATATTGTATGCCTTGGCTTTAACTGCTGCAGCCAGTCCTACTGACAAAACTTTTACAAAACAAAAAAAAGCAGGTGCCATTTTAAATGCTTTTTATGCCAGTCAGCCCAACCATCCGGGAGTTGTGCACTATATCATCCACACATTCGATTCGCCCGAATTGGCTGAGCTGGCTTTGCCTGCTGCCCGCAAATATGCTTCGGTTGCTCCATCCAGTGCCCATGCACAACATATGCCTTCGCATATTTTTACCCGCCTTGGACTTTGGGATGAATGCATAAAATCGAATTTGGCCTCGGTATATGCTGCCCAATGTTATGCACAGGGCGCAGGTATAAAAGGTCATTGGGATGAAGAACTGCATGGGCTGGATTACCTGGTGTATGCCTACCTCCAATCCGGACAAAACGAGGCGGCAAAAAAACAATGGGATTACCTGAAAACAATGAACGAAGTACAGCCTGCCAATTTTAAAGTAGCTTATGCTTTTGCGGCCATACCTGCACGATATGTACTTGAAAATAAATTATGGAAAGAAGCTGCTAACATAAATGCACATACCGCTAACCTTAACTGGCAGCATTTTCCCTGGCAGAAAGCCATTACCCATTTTGCCCGTGCATTGGGTTTGGTCAACAGCGGGAACACAAGCACAGCAAGATCTGAGCTAAAAGCGCTGCAGGTAATTTATGATACTTTAATAAACCAGAAAGACCAGTATAAAGCAACGCAGGTGCAGATACAATTAAAAACAGTTGAAGCCTGGATACTTTTTAAAGAGGGCAAAAGCAATGAAGCTTTAAAAATGATGCAGGCTGCTGCTGATATGGAAGATGGTATTCAAAAACATCCTGTAACCCCCGGAGAAATTATACCGGCAAGAGAATTACTGGGTGATATGCTGCTGCAGATGAAACAATTTGCCAAAGCTTTGGAGGCTTATGAAGCCAACCTGAAGACACACGCTAACCGTTTTAATGGCTTGTATGGTGCTGCAGTGTCTGCAGAAAAAATGAACAATTCCGCAAAAGCAAAATTGTATTATAAAAAGCTTATTGATTTTACAAATACAGAAAAAACAAAAAGGCAGGAGATTGATATGGCGAATCTTTTTTTAAAGAAGCACCAGGCTATTCAATAAAATCTATCGGCAAAGTAGGAACACGCCTCCCGGCGTGTTCTGTATTTAAGTATTTTAGATTTGTCAGAAGACGAATTCCGGAAATTATAGTATTCGCCTTGGGCGTATACTATTCAGAATTCGCCAAAGGCGAATTCCTACAGCAGTTCCTTCAACTGCGTCACCACGGTATCTACTTCTGCCCTGGTATTGTGTCTACTAAAACTGAAACGAACTGTAACCTGGTTGGGATTATTATTGATGGCACGGATAACATGACTGCCCTGGTCGGCGCCGCTGGCGCAGGCGCTGCCGCCGCTGGCGCAGATATGATTGATGTCGAGATTGAAGAGGATCATCTCACTCTTTTCTGTTTTTGGAAAGCTGGCGCTGAGTACAGTATATAAGCAGTTACCTAAAGCATCACCATTAAAAGAAACACCGGGAATATGTTTTTTTAATTCATCCATCATGTAATACTTAAGTGTACCAATGTATGCACTATCATCTTCGTACCTGGCAGTTGCCATTTCAAGCGCTTTGGCAAAGCCAACAATACCGTAAAGATTTTCTGTGCCTGCTCTCATATTTCTTTCCTGTGCACCCCCATGTACAAGCGGTTTTATTTTTACATTCTCGTTAATGTATAAAATGCCAACACCTTTTGGGCCGTGAAATTTATGTGCAGCGCCGGTAATAAAATGCACTGGCGTATTTCTCAGGTCGAATGGAAAGTGTCCAACTGTCTGCACCGTATCGCTATGAAATATGGCGCCGTATAATTTACAAAGTGCGCCAACTGCATGAATATCCAGGATATTGCCGATCTCATTATTGGCATGCATTAAAGTAACCAGTGTTTTTTCTTCGCTGCCAGCCAGTAATTTTTCCAGGTCTTCAATATCTATATGGCCATTGGGTAATATTTTAACATAGCTCACTTTGGCAATGTCCAGGTGATCTATATGCTCAACAGAATGTGTTACTGCATGATGTTCTATGGGAGATGTAATGATATGCCTGCAACCCAGGTCACGTACTGCAGATGAAATGGCCGTATTGCAGCTTTCAGTACCGCCGCTGGTAAAAAATATTTCGGCAGGATGCGCATTTAATATCTTCGCAACGCTTTTACGTGCTGTTTCAATTGCCATGCGGCTTTCCCTTCCATAAGAATAAATAGAAGAAGGGTTGCCAAACTTTTCAGTAAGGTAAGGCATCATGGTTTCCAGCACCTGTGAATCAAGTGCGGTGGTGGCGGCGTTGTCGAAGTAAATTCTTTTCAAGAATTAGGAATTTAGAATTAGGAATTAGGAATTATTGACTCAATTTACCTTTCATTGTTTTGATGATGGTTCCTATTATTTTTAATAATTCATCACAATCTGCCATTAATGAATCTGATTCTTTATCATTTAAAATATTACTGTCTTTTAAAAGTCTTAACCAATACATAGTTTCCCTGGCCTCTTTATATGATATATTTAGTTTAGAGAAAAAATCTTTTGGGGTTTGGTCTCCAATTGCCTCTTCGATATTTGCTCCAACGGAAGTTCCACATCTTAGTAATTGCTTGGAAAGAACAAACTCTTTCTTCTCTTCTGCAATGTATTTATAAGCCTTAACAATACGTAGAGCAAAAGCATAACTTTTTTCCTGTACTATATTTTCAGCCTTCATCTATGAATTATTAATTATTCCAAATTACTAATTCCTAATTTCCCATTCGTAATTCACTCCTACATCATCTTCCCAATATCCTGCATCAGTCTTCTTGCAATATTATCTGCTGTTGTTTCAAAATTACTTTCTGCATAAATTCGAATGATAGGTTCTGTATTACTGGTTCGCAAATGTACCCAGTCATTATCAAACTCTATCTTAAGCCCGTCCTCTGCATTTATGGGGTGATTCTTATACATGTCCTGTATGTTCATAAAAATCGTTTTTATATCAGTTCCCTTACTTAACTCTATTTTATTTTTGCTGATAAAATAATCAGGATAAGTGTTACGTAGCTGCCGGGTGGTTTTTTTGCTTTTAGCAAGATGCGTTAAAAACAAAGCAATACCGATCAGGGCATCCCTGCCGTAATGCAGATCGGGAACAATGATACCACCATTACCTTCGCCGCCAATCACTGCATTAACCGCTTTCATTTTATTAACCACGTTCACTTCACCAACCATGCTGGGAAAATATTCGCCGCCATGTTTTATGGTAACATCTTTTAATGCTTTTGTAGATGACATGTTGGAAACCGTATTCCCTTTTCTTCTACTTAAGATATAATCGGCCACGGCAACCAATGTATATTCTTCACCAAACATGCTGCCGTCTTCGCAAACAAAACAAAGCCGGTCCACATCAGGATCCACAGCTATCCCCAGGTCGGCTTTATGTTTTACAACGGCCTGGCTAAGATCGCCCAGGTGCTCAGGCAATGGCTCAGGGTTATGGGCAAATTGTCCGTTAACTTCTTCATTCAATACTTCAATATCCTTTACACCCAATGCTTTTAATAATGCAGGTACAGCTATAGCACCTGTACTGTTCACGGCATCAATAACTATTTTAAAATTTTTCTTTTTTATTGCAGCAACATCTACCAATTCATATTCAATAACTGCATCAATATGTTTTTGCAATAAGTTTTCTGCTTTGATATACTTGCCAAGGTTCTCAACTTTTGCAAAACTAAAATCTTCTTTTTCGGCAGCCGTTAAAATTAGTTTGCCTTCATCAGCACTTATAAATTCACCTTTATTGTTCAGCAATTTTAATGCGTTCCATTCTTTGGGGTTATGGCTTGCAGTAAGAATAATACCGCCTGCAGCCTCTTCAAATATAACCGCCATTTCTACAGTAGGTGTAGTGCTCAGGCCAAGGTCAACTACATTAATACCCAAACCAACAAGGGTGTTTACTACGAGGTTGCTCACCATTTCGCCACTGATTCGGCCATCACGGCCAATAACTATTTTGGTATTACTTCCTTGCTGTAATATCCAGCTGCCATATGCTGCAGCAAACTTTACAATGTCAACTGGGGTAAGGTTATCGTTGGTCTTTCCGCCGATGGTGCCTCTGATTCCGGAGATACTCTTGATCAATGCCATGCTCATGCTTTTTAGGGAAGGCAAAGATAAGAAAACTCGTATTGTGTTATGAGTTTTGTGTTTTGGGTTTTGAGAGCTCACTATATAGCAGGTTGCCTGATCTAAAAAAACACAAAACCCTAAACACCAAACCCTAAACTGTATTCCTTTAACTTTGTCCGCATGCAGCAAACCTGGTTTAAAGATTGGTTCAACTCTCCATATTATCATCAATTGTATTTTAACAGGGATGATAAGGAAGCCGCACAATTTATTGACAAACTGATCAATTACCTGAAACCGCCAGCTGCAAGCCGTATGCTTGATGTGGCCTGTGGCAAGGGGCGGCATTCTCTTCAACTTGCCGGTAAGGGTTTTGATGTAACCGGAATTGATTTGAGTGATGACAGCATTAATGAAGCTTTATTATCGCAAACCGATACACTTCATTTTTACAAACACGATATGCGCCTTCCCTTCTGGATAAATTATTTTGATTATGCCTTTAATTTTTTTACCAGCTTTGGTTATTTTAAAACCAGGCGGGAGCATGATAATGCAATACGTACCATTGCCCAATCTATAAAAAGAGACGGCATTTTTGTAATGGATTTTTTGAATGTACATTATGCCGAAGATCATTTGGTTCACCAATCTGAAAAAGAAATTGATGGCATCAATTTTATTATTACCAAGTGGTATGATGAAACCCATTTCTTTAAAAAGATCATTATTGAAGATGAGGAATTGCAGGAACCGCAAATCTATACAGAGAAAGTTGCTAAATTTTCTTTAGGCGATTTTACAGAAATGTTTGCCTACCAGGGCCTGCAGATACAGGAAGTATTTGGTGATTATGATTTTGGAAATTATGATGTAAAAAGATCGCAGCGGATGCTGATGATTGCGAAGAAAGTAAAAGTGTGATGAGGTGTCTGGCCACTAAACCTACTCAGTAACTTTAAGACTACAAGAAACACAAAGACTTCATAAATTTAAAATCTGTTTGTAGTAGCCTGACACCTATTTGTTCTTATTATTAATAAGCATCCACATTGCCGTTTCATACATAGCAGAAGTAAGTTGAGATAACTGCGCTTTTATTGAATCTTCCTGTTTTTTACTTAAAGGCGGCAGATTATTGCGAACAGGTACCAGCTCTTCTTTTTTAATGCGGATATTCTTGCGGAAAAAATAATCATCACTCACAATCCCTATCCATCCGGGCGCATGATAAATTATGAATGCGGCATTTTGTTTTTTTGCAGTATCCAGCAGGTCTCTTCCCAGTGTTGTATTCAGGTAAGGTTGTTGCATCATACCGGCTACGGTTGGCAAAATATCTATCTGCGATACGGGTTCTGTTCTTTTTTGAGGCGCAAGTAATGCAGGTGCATAAAAAAGCAATGGCACATGTTCATCACTGAGGCGTTGCTCCGTCCATGCTTTGGGATAAATGGCTGATGCATTTCCTTCTACCCCATGATCTCCTGTAAAAATAAAAATAGTGTTACTATACCAGGGTGAAGTTTTTGCTGCTTCCATAAATTTTTTGATACAATAATCGGTGTAGGCAAAAGCATGAAATTCTTCAATTGATTCAAATCCGTATTTCATTAATTCTTCTTCAGCAATATTTTGTCTCACAAAATCACTGTCTTCAACAGGTATATCAAAAGGACGGTGGTTATCGGCTGTTTGTATAATGGCAAAAAAGGGTTTATGCTGTTTTGCCAAAACGCCATTGGCTTCCAGGAAAAGATTTTTATCGCTAATGCCCCACACATTTAGCTTTGCTGATTTGTATTTACCTTCTTCATAAACCTGAATGCCTTTTATATTATCTACCAGGCCTTTAAAATTATTGAACTGGCTTCGGCCACCTATAAAATAAAATTTTTCATAGCCATCAAAATCATTGATGATGGTGCGCTGGTTCACTGCTTCGGGATTACGTGTTGAGAATTTGGAAAGCTGTACATCCGGTATGCCGGTAATGGTTGCAAATACGCCTCTTGCTGTACCAAAAGTGGGTGTAAAGCATCGTTCAAAAAAAATGCCTTCATTACACAACTGGTTAAAATAAGGTGTACTGTTCAATGGGTTGCCACTCATGCTGCTTTTATACATACTAAAGCTTTCGCAAAGTACCAGCACCACATTGGGCTGGCTTTCAAATGCTTTACTGCCCGGATGAATTAACCGGCTATATCCTTTTTGAAAAATATTATTATTGTTTAACTGCAAAAATGCAGACATATCTTTATAATATTCATTGGCTTTACTGTTGCGATCGGGCGACCTGAAACGAAGTGTAGTAAAAAAATTTTGTAAAGGATTTAATGCAAGGTTACTTTTAAATTCATCATTTAAGCTGAAGGCCCTGAAAAAATTAAGCGGCTTTAACGTAAAAAATCCATACACAAACCAGCCTAATAATAATAAAGCAGCAACGTGCCACCTGCGGCGGTAAGTAAATTTGTGAATGTTGATATTCTTTTCAGCCACATCAACATGCATTTTACGAAACATCCAGGTCATCATTATAACAGCACCTATCAGTCCTATCAGTATCCAAACCACCGGATAACTTTGCCAAACCATTTGCAGGCTTTCCCGTGGATCTTCGGCAAAGATGAGCGCATCGGCATTAAGCCTGGCATTGATGTAGGCGAACTGGCCAAAATCGGCGCCATAAAAAAACAATACTAATAAGGTGATCAATCCCAGGTAGAATGTCCATCGCTTTTTACTTCTTTCGCTGTAAAATGGTGACAGGCGTGGATACAAAGAGAAGAGGGCAATGGGTAAAAGGATTATTGCAATCCAGCGCAGGTCATATCTAAGCCCAAGCCAGAAGGAAGGCCCCAATTCCAAAATACCAATGCCGGCAGGCTTAAAAAAAAATACAGTAGCAATCCTGAATGCGGTGAATATACACAGGTATATAAAGAATAGTTTTACTATCCATTGTATAGTTTTGGGAACACGCCTGCTTATGAGCATAATTTAGATTTCCTTAGCCTGACAAAGAAAGCGAAAATACTAAAACTGTGTTTAGTATTTAAGATTAAAGGATCTGCATGTAGTTATTGCTTCTTTTTGTTATTCAACAAAAGATACCTTGCAGTTTCATAATACGCATCCGTAAAACGGCCCAGGTAATTTTTAAGACTGTCTGTTGTGGCATTTTGCTGTACTGGTTCATTGCCGGTAACAGATACAAACTCTACCTTACCCGTTTTATAGTTTTTTAGATAATAATATTTGTTGCCAACCAACCCGATGGTTTTTACATCATGGTCAATAATGAAAGCATATTTTTCCTTGTTGATGGTTACAGTTGAAATTGTATCAAACAGGTTTCTGCCCAATGAATTATTGGTATACCCAATTTTAGCAAGTGATGCAATACTGGGTAAAATATCAACCTGCGAACAAACATCACTTATTCTTTGTGGTTTTAATAAGCCGGGTGCATAAAACAATAAGGGCACATGTTCGCAGGTAAGCCCCTGCTCAGTCCAGCTTTTGGGAAAATGATCAAGGGTACCATTGTACCTGATACCATGATCGCCCACAAAAACAAAAATGGTATTTTTAAAATAGGTTTCTTTTTTTGCCGCTTCCATAAATTTCTGGTAGCCAAAATCGGTGTAGCGAAAAGCATTCATTTCTTCGTTGCTTTCAAATCCAAAACGTTTTAAAGAATCGGCAGAATAAAAAACAAGCTTGAATTCTTTTTTATCTTCTGCAGGTATGGTATATGGCCGGTGATTATCGGCTGTTTGTATTATGGCAAAAAATGGTTTTGTCTGTTGTTTTAAAATTTTATTGGCTTCTAAAAATAAATTCTTATCGCTTATACCCCATACATCAATTTTTTTAGCGGTATAATCATCCTCTTCATACAATTTAAGGTTTTTGATATTGTTGGTTAACACACCCCGGATATTTGCCCAGGTGGCGCTACCTCCCAGAAAATAAAAATTATCGTAACCGGTAAAATTATTTATGATGGTTTGCTGATCAACTGCATTTGGATTTCGGCTGGCTGTTTTAGGGCTTTCCACATCAGGTATACCTGTTATGGTAGCCCATACACCACGGGCTGTTCCATAGGCCGGTGTAAAACAGCGGTCGAAAAAAATACCATTCTTACACAGCTCATTAAAATACGGTGTGGTATTTAAAGGATTATTGTACATGCTGCTTTTGTAGGCGCTGAAGCTTTCGCAGATAACCAATACAATGTTTGGTTTGATGCCATAACTATCAACTTCTGGATTGCTCCTTTCATAATTTAATGATAGACTATCCGGTGAAGATACCTGCAGGTATGCTGCCATCAACGGGTAATACGCTTGTACTTTTTTTATATCGTAAGATGAACTCCTGAAATTTAATGTGCTTACAAAACTCTGGAAAGGATTTAATGCCAGGTTGGCTTTAAAATCATCACTCAATGTATAAGCATCGCTCCAGCGCAGCGGAAATTGCCCAATCTTACCAAAAATAAAAATGCCGAATACAAAAAATGCTGCCACAAACCATAAGCTTCCTTTTCTTTTATAATAACTGTATTGCTGCTGGTAACGGGCAAGTAACCTGCCAAACATAATTCTTGCCAGTACAGCAAACACAATTAATACAATGCAGATAGTTAATAAAGGATAAGATTGCCACATCATGTTAAA
>JAYURR010000186.1:0-9354 GCA_043756605.1 Chitinophagaceae bacterium | reverse complement strand
GTACCCAACAGTCCGCAATGGTTTAATACAGGTTTGCATGAAGTGTATGGCATTACCGGAAAACCGCAGGGGCATTATTATGTAGATGCTGTTGACGGCCAGTTAAAAAAATCGGCGAATGCTTACGAGCGGCCACAGCCACATGCATGTTTCATCCTGAGTGTTAATGACGATTTAGTTAACGAAGGCGGTATCATGGATCTTTGGGTACGTGAGGCAAGAATTTTTAAATATGGCAGTGGCGTGGGTACCAACTTTAGCAGCATACGTGGCGAAGGCGAAAAATTAAGTGGCGGTGGTACATCAAGCGGTTTAATGAGCTTTTTAAAAATAGGCGACCGTGCAGCAGGTGCTATTAAAAGCGGTGGTACTACAAGAAGGGCAGCCAAAATGGTTTGTTTGGATCTGGATCACCCCGAAATTGAAAAATTCATCAACTGGAAAGTTGAAGAAGAAGATAAAGTGGCTGCGTTAATTGCTGCTGGTTATGCAAGCGATTACGAAGGCGAAGCTTACAGAACAGTTAGCGGACAAAACAGCAACAACTCCATCCGCATACCAAACGAATTTTTTAATGTGTTGGATGAAGATGGCGAGTGGGAACTGAAAGGAAGAAGTGATGGCCGTGTGATGAAGAAAATACAGGCAAGAAAATTATGGGAGCAGATAACTTATGCCGCATGGCGTTGTGCTGACCCCGGTACACAATATGATACCACCATCAACGAATGGCATACTTGTCCCGAAGGTGGCCCTATCAGGGCTTCCAATCCTTGCAGTGAGTATATGTTTTTAGATAATACCGCTTGTAATTTAGCCAGTGTTAACCTTCGCCAGTTTTTTGATGAAAGCGATAACAGCTTTAATGTTGCCGGTTTTGAACACACCTGCCGCTTGTGGACAACCGTGTTGGAAATTTCTGTTTTAATGGCGCAGTTCCCTTCAAAAGAAGTTGCACAATTAAGTTACGATTACAGAACACTTGGTTTAGGTTTTGCTAATCTTGGTTCTATGTTAATGGTAAGCGGTATTGCTTACGATAGCGAAGAAGCAAGAGGTATTGCAGGCGCCATCACCGCCATCATGACCGGCGTAGCCTACAAAACATCAGCAGAGCTTGCAAGCTTCCTGGGTGCTTTTGATAAGTACGAAGAAAATAAAACGCACATGTTACGTGTAATGCGTAACCACCGTGCGGCCGCTTACGATGCAAACGATGCGTACGAAGGCATACAAATAAAACCACAGGGTATCAATGCAAAATATTGTCCTGATTATTTATTGAAAGCCGCTACCAAAGCATGGGATGATGCTGTACAGATGGGAGAGAAGTACGGCTACCGCAATGCACAAACAACGGTAATTGCACCAACAGGTACCATTGGTTTGGTAATGGATTGCGATACTACCGGTGTTGAACCCGATTTTGCGTTGGTGAAATTTAAAAAATTAAGCGGTGGCGGTTATTTCAAGATCATTAACCAAAGTGTGCCACAGGCATTGCGTAATTTAAAATACAGCGAAGCAGAGATTGAAGAGATTGTTTGCTATGCAAAAGGTCATGCTTCTTTAGATAAGTCTCCTTTCATCAACACAAAAACGTTGATGGAAAAAGGATTGTTACAGGAAGACATTGATAAGCTGAACAATGTAATGGGTGCAGCTTTCGAAATTGGTTTTGTTTTCAACGTTTACACTTTGGGCGAAACCTGTTTGGAAAGATTAGGATTTAAACCCGAGCAATACCAGGATTTTGGATGGAGCCTGCTGGAAGCTTTAGGATATACCGATGAAGAAATTGACGCAGCCAACATATATATATGTGGTACCATGACGGTGGAAGGCGCTCCTTATTTAAAAGACGAACATCTGTCTGTTTTTGATTGTGCCAACAAATGCGGACAAATAGGCGAACGCTACATACATGCACACGGGCATATACGTATGATGGGTGCAGCGCAACCTTTCTTAAGCGGCGCTATTTCTAAAACAATCAACCTGCCAAACGAAGCCACACAGGCCGAGATTGCAGACTCTTACAGATTGAGCTGGGAGCTTGGTTTAAAAGCATGTGCTTTATATCGTGATGGTTCTAAACTATCGCAACCATTAAGCAACAAGAGCGATAAGAAAAAGAAACTGGACGATGTTGTTTCTGAAGAAACAGCAACTGCATTGGCCAATGAAATATCTACCATGGTTGATATGGGTAAACTAACCATTGACGACCTGCTGGACGAAATGAACAAGCGTGTACAAAACAGTGCCGACACAACATTAAAACGCCAGTTGGCAATGATTGTTGAAAGACGTGCATTACCAGCCAAGCGCCGTGGCTTTACACAAAAAGCAAAAATAAACGGACAGGCTCTCTTCCTACGTACCGGCGAATACAACGATGGTACTTTAGGAGAAATTTTTATAGATATGGCCAAAGAAGGTGCTACCATGCGTAGTATGCTCAACTGTTTTGCAATCGCCATTTCCATCGGCCTGCAATACGGCGTGCCTTTGGAAGAGTATGTTGAAAAATTTGTTTTCACACGCTTTGAACCAGCCGGTATGGTTGATCATCCCAATATCAAGAGCGCAACTTCTATCATAGATTTCATTTTCCGCTCACTGGCGTATGAATATTTAGGCCGTAACGATCTGGTTCATGTACTGGATACACCCGAAGTGCAAAACCTCGGCAACGAAGAGTGGGATGTAAACACACCAACCATCGGCGATCGCAAACCAGAGCTGAGCGAAGTAAGAGTAATGGGTTCTGCAAAGGCTGTAAGCACACCTGCAACCGCACAACACCGCACTGCCCATAAAAAAGCAGAAGGCGGTATGGATGCCGTGAATGCAGCAGCCAAAAGCATGCAAAGCGATGCACCGGCCTGCAACACCTGCGGACATATTACAGTACGCAGCGGTACTTGCTACAAGTGTTTGAATTGTGGTAACAGCATGGGCTGTAGTTAATAAGGTTTGAATAAGCACGAACATAAATTAAACCATCGGTATAAAAACCGGTGGTTTTTTTGTGTGGCGAGCTTTGGTAACAATGATTGGGCAGAAGTGGCGACGCTCCGTTCAAGGGTATATCATTGGGGAGCATTAATGAATTTTTTATTTTTGAAGCGATCCGAATAACCCCGACAGTCCCGATAGCTATCGGGAAAAACCCTGTCGGCGGTTATATTAATTAAAACGGTTTCTATTCAACCGCTGTCGGGGTTTGCAACCGCCGACAGGGTTGCTACTTCTTCTTCACAAAATCCCTCAAATAACTGCAACTACTAAAAGCCTCTTTATAAAAAGCAGTACTGCCATATTCCTTTACAAACTGTGGAAAATATTTATTGTTTTTAAACATTGGCCAGTAGGCTTTTGCGGCTTCATCATATTTATCCCAGTTGGTACTATACTCATTGTATTGCGGTTGATGTACTTGTTTTTGTGCACATTTAGCCATCATAAATAAACAACGGGCTTTAAAATTTTTATCACTGCTGGCGTTCATGGCTTTTTCAAAATAATCCCGTGCTTTAAAAGCACCGTAATATTCTTTTTGAAAACCGGTGGCATTTTCCGGAATATAATATCCATCGCTGCCGCTGCGGTAATACTGCACCAGTTCCCAGGTGTGTCCATAATAAGTGATGTTGTACATACCCAATGCCAATTTGTAAAAACTTTTTGCTGCTGTGGTTGCTTGTTTGGCAGCTTGCTCCAGCTTCAGCATTTCCTGTGCAAAAGCAAGTTTGGGTATTTTAAAATTTTTCTCAACTGGCAATTGCTCTTCTTCGCCGTCGCTAGGTTTTTAACAAGAAACGAATAATATGAAGTGATTTTGATAACTCAATGAAACAAATCGTACGAAAAAATCGTACTGTTCAGACAAACGCTTTAAAAATCAAAGTTCACAGGATAAAATTCAGTTGTCCCATAAAACCGGACAACTGAAAATGAGAGAATCGAATAACAAAGAATTGAACTGTCCTATATTTTGGGACAGTTGCTTAGGTAAGGCCTCCAGAGTTTTCAACACCGAAAAACCTACCCTACTTCTTCTTCACAAAATCCCTCAAATAACTGCAACTGCTGAAAACTTCTTCGCCGCCGTTGGTGTTCAAATCCATCCACAAGCCCACTGCTGCAACAGCATACGCCGCCGTCTGGTCTCCGACCAACGGCGATAAGCAGCAGCGTACTGCACCAAGACAAAAGCCAAAGCACTTCAATTTAAATCGCCGTTGGTCGGAGACCAGACGGCGGCAGCTCAAAAATTTAAGAAGTTAGACAAAGAGTATTTTTTTGCCATTGGCGGTCTTCGCCACAATCTTCGCCGTCGTTTGGTTTTTAACCAGCGACGAATTAAGAAAACGGCCTTATTAAATATAGAAATGGCGTTTTCAATATTAAATACGCCAAATTCAATATAAGAAACGGCACATCCAATAATAAATATGCCATTTCCAATATTAAATATGGCACATTGAATATTAAATTCGTCGAATCGTTCAATACATGCGGGCCTGTATTAATAAATGTGGCGAATTTGTAAATGTTTTTTAGATTTTATCTAAACAGATTACTTCTTCTTCACAAAATCCCTCAAATAACTGCAACTGCTAAAAGCTTCTTTATAAAAAGCAGTACTGCCATATTCCTTTACAAACTGCGGAAAATATTTGTTGTTTTTAAATTGAGGCCAGTAAGCTTTTTGGGCGATGTCATATTGATCCCAATTGGTTTGGTACTCACTATACTGCGGTTCATGTACCTGTTTCTGTGCACATTTAGCCATCATAAATAAACAGCGGGCCTTAAAGTTCTTATCGGTACTGGCTTTCATTGCTTTTTCAAAATAATCATGCGCTTTAAATGCACCGTAATATTCTTTTTGAAAACCGGTAGCATTGTCAGGTATAAAATACCCATCGCTGCCGCTGCGGTTATATTGTACCAGCTCCCAGGTATGTCCGTAATAAGTAATGTTGTACATGCCCAACGCCAATTTATAATAACTTTTTGCAGCAGTGGCCGGTTGTTTGGCAGCTTGCTCAAGCTTAAGCATTTCCTGCGCAAAGGCTAGTTTGGTAATGCTGAATTTCTTTTCAACCGGTAATTGTTCTTCACGGTCATATAACAAATCAGCAAACGGATTTTTATTAATGCCGCCTTTATCAGCCGATTTTTTAAACCAGACAATTGCTTTGGCATAATCGTATTCCCGTAAATAAGATGTGCCTGCAAAATCAACTACTTCTTTTTTAGTAACCGAATTATGCGTTAAAAGATAGCTTTCAAATTTATTAGGTTGTTTACTAATAACCAGCGCATACAATTTTTCAACATCTTTACTCATCAGGTTATTTCTCAAAAACTCAACCCCGTTCATTGATCCGTAGTAATCCTGCTGGCCTTTCATCATGTGGTCGGCTGCACCAATGCATAAAGTTTCTTTGGCAAGATCGGCCTGCTGGTGGTAACGCTTTGCCAGTATCTCACTCATCAGGTTGCGGTAAATGCTGCGCCACTGCTGCACCTGCCAGTAATCCATGGTTATAGCTTTTTCTGTCTTTACCCTTTCCTCCAGCCATTGCAGCGAAGGCAAAAGTTGTTCTTCAAAAGCCGCATCAATTTTATCTTTTTCATTAATAGTAACCAGCAGGTTTGTTAATGCCCATTGGTCTTTTACTTTTTGGGTGAGCGGCATTTTTTCTGCGGCAGCTAAATAATTTTTTGCCTTACTGTAATCTTTAGTCATGTAAGCGACATAGCCTGCAGCGGTTTCAAAAAGCCCTGCATTTTTTACTGATTTGGATTGTGCAGCATCGTGTAAAAAAGTTGACAGTTGTGTTGCTTCCCTTGCTCCGGCATTCATAATGCTATCGGTGCTTTCGCTTGTCCAGGTAAAGTAAAAAGGTTTGCCACCGGGTACTTTCAACATGGCCGGTGTCAGGTATTTTTCTTCCAGCTTATTTATTTCTCTTACAACCAAAACCTCCAGCGCTTCGCTGGCGGGGTTGAGGCGGTAAATTTCTTTCAGGTCATCCAAATCATTATTGCTGCTGCCCAATGCAAACAACGAAAGCATCGCCGCTCTTTCATTATCGTTTTTACACAGATCTAAATAATCTTTTTTATCAGCCTTAGAATCTACACTCCATGTAAAACCTAAATAGTTTGAAATTCTTTTTGCTGTAGTAGCAGAAAACACTTTACTAAAAAGGTAAGCTGCTTCTTTTTGTTTTCCGTTGCGGAACAATGCACCAGCTTTTAATGCCAGGCTAAGCGGCTGTAATACAGTGTTGCTGGTTGTTTTGGCCGCATACTCATCATACCAAATAATTACATCGGCGTAACGCCCGCTATATAAAGCAAGCCGTAAAAACTGGTAAGCATATTTCTGTTTAAAAAAATCTTTTTTGGCAACTGCATACAGTTGTTGTCCGTTTTTTATGAGCTTTGCCATTTTTAAACTGTCTCTCTCTGGCGTACTCCAATCTCCTTCGCCACCGGCAACATATGGCTCTACCTGTTTGGCGTGTAAAATATAACCCAACGCTTCAAAATCTTTGCTTTGTATAAAATAATCCGTCATGCTGTTTTGCTTTACAGAGTCGGGTATTTTTAACGGTTGATTTTTTTCGAGATGGTAATACAGGTTGTTCAGATCTTTCAAGGCAAATTTGTTCACTAATTTTTTTGCATCTGCTTTTTTAACTGATGCTCCGCAATACGCAGCCCATTCATCTGCCAGCACATCAGGTACTTCAGTTGGCTCATCTGCATCGTACAAAAACTGGTAACCCACATAATAAAATGGCCGGTATCCTTTTGCATCGGGCAGGTTTTGGTGAAAAAAAGAAGTATAGTAATCATACGGATCGGCCTGAGGGCCGCAACCGATTATATTTTGCGGAAACGAAACAATGGCAGCGCTAATGCAGGCTGTTATAAATGCTTTCCAGTTCATGCGTTGAGTATTTGCTTAAAATTACAGAATCCAGATGGTAGAGTGATACCCTTAGCTGGGTATTTTTTAAATGCCTGCTAATTTCATCAGCAGCGGTCAATACTTCTTTAATATTGCTTTGCTCGTTACGTATCATATCGCCTTTGCGTAAATCGTAACCCTGCAATAAAGTATCTTTTAAAACCTGGTAGCGGTTGCTGGTTTTAGTGCAGAAGCTATTGCTGAAAACATCATCAGGCAAGCCTTCTATCAATCCTGTATAAATATTATTGCGGTATAAAACCTTCCAATTAAACAACGGAAACGCAACATCCAATGGCAATGGATAGGTAGAAAGATTGCCAATATATTTTTTCAATTCCTCCGTTTCTAAAATTGAATTTTTGGTAGCCGGATCTTTTAAGTTGCCCATATTGTAGCACATCAGCAGGCCACGATCAACAGGCGGCACACCGGTTTTAGAAAGAAATTTTATTTGGTGCATACGAATGGTTGCAGAGAGTTTTGTGTTTTGGGTCTTTTGTTTTGTATTTTTTAAAAGCTGAAAGTATTTGTCTTTGCTTGCCGCTGTCCAGTCACAGTCAATTTGAATTTCGGGGATTGAATCAAAATTATTTGTTTTTTTAATTTCCAGAATAAGGCTGTAAATATTTTCTGCTAATTGTTTTATCTGCGATGAATCAATTTTTTGAATGCATTCATTGGTAATAAAAACTGTTGGAATAATTGAAATACCTTTTAATTTTCCTTCGCTTGTTGCTTGCAGCTTTGCCACCGGCATAGGTTTCATCGCCGCTTCATCCCAAGCCACATCAAAAAATTTAAGGTAGATGGTTTTTACTTTTAGAGAATCGAGTTTTTGTTTTTCAAAATTGGTGAGGTTGAGAACGGATTTCCAGTAGTAGAAGGAGGGGGCGATTTGACGAAGTTCCCGGCTTTCATTGCAGGAAGAAATAAGTAACAACAATATGAGCAATATTAAAATTGGTATGCTGAATTTCTTAATTTGCTTGAATAAAAACATAATCTCAAAAATAGATTAAAAAATATACAGCGAATACCCGGATTTGAATTGCACTTATCTTTGCCGGATGACTTCTCAATTTTTTACCTACGATAAGAATAAAGTAATACAGGCATTACGCTATCATTTTATAACTCGTAGGGAAATTAAGATTATGATGATACTGGTAAATGTATTTGCTATCCTTTCGGCCGGCTTGTTTTTCTTTAAATTAATTTCGCCTTTTGCCTTTTTAATAAGCTCAGTTTTGTGGTTTGCATTAATGGTGATATTTTGGTTTGCTATGCCCTACATGGTTTACAGAAAGGCAGATACTTTTAAAGACCGGTTTAAAGCAATTTTAGCAGATGATATTTTTAGAATTGAAAATGAAAGAGGCGGCAGAAGCTGGAACTGGAGCGAATTCAGCACCTGGATGGAGAGTCCGCATTTTTATCACCTATATTTTAACAGCCGTTCATTTTTTATTGTACCCAAAGATGCTTTTGAAGGGGATGATGTGCATGAGGCTAGGAAGATATTTAGGGAGAAGATTGGGCAGAAGAAATGAGTTCTTAGTTTTTTGTTCTTAGTTGGGGGAACTCCAAATCTACAGGATAATTCTGAATTGTAAAGCTCTGAACTAAAAACAAAGAACTAAAAACTTACAACTTCTTCTCCATCACAAAATGCGGTATAGTTACTTCGGTAAATTTATCTCCCACAGCTTTATACCCCAGTTTTTCGTAAAAGCCAACAGCCGTTTCCCGAGCGTGCATAATCAGTTTTTTATAGCCTTTATCACGACTTAACAGCTCTGCAAAATTCATCATGCTGGCGCCAATGCCCTTGCCCTGCTGGTTATTCTGCACGGCCATCTGCCGCAGGCGCAAACTATTATTATCGGCCTTGGTTAAAATACAACAGGCCAGCATTACATCCTCATCAAAAGCACCAATCAGTATATCTTCTTTTTCACGGGCCAGTTCTTCCGGCGTAAAACTAAGGCCAAGTGGCTGCCTTAGTATCTCATTGCGGAGCTTTACCATTTGCAGGTACTCTTTAGTGCCGTGGTCTATTTGCTTTAAGGCCATAAGCGAATATTTTTTAAAGTTTAAGTTTTGGAAAAGGGATGGATTGACAATATACAATTTTTTTTGCTTAAACAATCCATACAGAATAACTACAACTGTTTTTATAGATAATTATAAAAGCTCACATCAGCCAATACTAAAACCTGATTTTATTTATTTGAAATTTTTATGCTTAAAACAGCTATTTATCAAACAATATCTATTTCTTTGCAATTAGTGCAAAATGTATATTTTTGCAACCAATACAAACTAAATTTAATTATCATGTCAGACATTGCAAC
>JAYURR010000185.1:0-3319 GCA_043756605.1 Chitinophagaceae bacterium | reverse complement strand
TTTAGATTCCAATTAAAGTAGATTTTATATCGGGTTATGTAATCGATAAAGGCGATCAATCTAAAATCGCCAATCCAAAATCTAAAATCCATCCTATCTTTGCCCACCTAAATTTTTTGAGACTATGAAGTGGTTGAATACAATTATAAAATACCGTTTATGGATTGGCATCGTTTTTTTGGCCCTTGCCATTTTTACCAATATACAGGCCGGGTTTTGGCCAGCATTTGTTTTGTACCTGGTGGCTGTGGTAGCAATTGTTGGTCACTTTTTGTTTGGGCCCATGAGGTTAATACAATCTTACATGGAAGAAGGTGATATGGAAGGAGCTAAAAAAGTGGTGAATGCAATCTGGTTTCCGGCAATTCTTATCAAACCCGTACGTTCGGTATACTACACTATAAAGGGCAACCTGGATATGGTTGACCAGAATTTTGAAGGTGCAGAAAAGAACATGAAGAAAAGTCTGGCCCTGGGCGGTGGCGCATTAACCAAACAGGCCGAAGGCCCCAACAAATTACAACTGGGTATGCTGATGATGCAGAAGGGAGATGTTAAACAAGCCGAAAGTTATATTCGTCAAGCTATACGTGCAGGTTTGCCAGATAATGAAAATAATGCTGCTGCTTACTTACAGCTTTGTTCTATCATGATGAATAAAAGAGAATTCAGGGCGGCGAAAGATTATTTTAGAAAAGCAAAAGGCTTTAAACCAACCACGCCTCAAATTGTAGATCAGATAAAGCAGATTGAGAAATATATTACGAGGATGCCGGGGTAAGGAAGGTTTAATGTTTAAAAAGTTTAAGGGTTTAAAGTTGGTACACTTAACGTCTTAAACCTTTTGAACTTCTCAAACCTTTTAAACCTTTCAAATGCCTTAAACTATTCTCCCAAACAACTCTTCCACCTTTTTAAAGCGATAATCAAAAATTCCGTTCAGTTGTTTTTTTACAAAAATGGTATTGGCTATATCTCCCAAAAACCACAGCGGTAATTTGTAGTGTACAATATCCGTCATCTCTACACCGCCATTAATCTCTTTAAAATGATGCTGGTGATGCCACATGCTGTATGGCCCGTAGCGCTGCTCATCTACAAAATATTTTTTATCATCTACATGCGTAATTTCCGTCATCCAATATAAAGGTATGCCCAAAACCGGACTCACACTATATTCAATAACCTGGCCGGCATACATCATATCGCCATGATATTTTGAGATGGTTTTAAAACCCATGCCATCGGGCGTTATGTTTGCCAGGTTTGCAGGGTTGCTGAAAAAATCCCAGGCCTTATCCAAACTGATGGGAAGTTTTTGTACTGTTTTAAAAGAATAAACTTTACTCATAGCGCATATAACAACGGTTCAATTATTTTGTTCAGTAAATCGGGTATCAATTATCTTTGGCTAATGCGCCATTACCGTGAAATATTGCAAAAGAAATTTAATGAAGAGTATCAAAAACTGAATCAGCAACAACGCCGTGCTGTTGATACCATTGAGGGACCGGTAATGGTTATCGCCGGTCCGGGCACCGGCAAAACACAAATTTTAGCCGCACGGATAGGAAAAATTTTATTGGATACAGATGCACTACCCGAAAATATTCTTTGCCTTACCTATACCGATGCAGGCACCATTGCCATGCGCAGGCGTTTGCAACAGTTTATTGGTGCCGATGCTTACAAGGTAAACATTTACACCTTTCATGCTTTTTGTAATGAAGTGATACAGGATAATTTAAACCTGTTCGAAAAAAATTCGCTGGATGCGGTTTCGGAACTGGAAGGCATTGAAATGTTTAAGCAACTGATTGATGCATTTCCCAAAGGCCATCCTTTAAAAAGATACCGCGGCGATGTGTATTACGAAATTAATAACCTGCGCAATTTATTTTCGGCCATGAAACGTGAGGGCTGGTCGGCTGAATTTATTACTGAAAGAATTGACGCTTACATAAATAATTTACCCAACCGTGATGAATATATTACCAAACGTGCCGTGAAAGAATTTAAGAAAGGCGATGTGCGTACCGATAAGATTGAAGAAGAAAAAGAGAAGATGGAAAAACTGCGGGCTGCTGTAAATGAGTTTGCCAATTTTCAAACGCTGATGCGGAAAAGAAACCGCTACGATTTTGACGATATGATCAATTGGGTAATAACCGTGTTTGAAGAAAACAAAAATATACTCGCCAATTACCAGGAAAAATTTCAATACTTACTGGTAGATGAATACCAGGATACCAGCGGCACACAAAACAAGCTGGTGCAGCTTTTGATCAATTACTGGGATAAGCCAAATGTATTTGTGGTGGGCGATGATGACCAGAGTATTTATCGTTTTCAGGGAGCCAATGTAGAGAATATGCTGGACTTTGCAAACCGCTACACCAAAGATTTGATGACGGTTGTGTTAACCAGCAACTACCGCAGTATACAACCCATTCTGGATATTTCAAAAACACTCATCAACCGAAATGAAGAAAGATTGGTTAAGCAGATTGAAGGCCTTAGTAAAGAATTAATTTCTTCCAACACACAAATAAACCACTTAACCAATAAACCAATCTTACACGAATACAATACCGCCAAAGATGAAATGGCAGATATTACCAACCGTGTATCTGATCTGATAAAACAAAATACTGAGCCACGCAAAATTGCCATCATTTATAAAGAAAATAAATACGGAGAAGAGCTGGCAACTTATTTTCGTTTGAAGAAAATTCCATTTTACAGCAAGCGAAGTATTGATGTGTTAACGCATCCGTTCAGCAATAAAATTGTACAGTTGCTTCGATACCTGAACGCAGAGCACGACACGCCCTATGGCGGCGATGAAATGCTTTTTGAAATTTTGCATTTTGATTTTTATAAAATTCTGCCAATCGAAATTGCCAAACTTACAGTTGAAACCAACACGCTTAAATATAAAGGAGAGCAGACTTCCATCCGCAAACTGTTATTTGATAAAGCAAACAAGCCTCCGAAAGATTTATTTGATACCGGCATTTATGAAGGTTTAAAGAGTTTCAGTTTTATGGTGGAGAAACTGATTGCCGATGTATCCAACATTACGCTGCAACAATTGTTTGAACACATCATTCAAAACGCAGGCGTTTTAAATTACATCATGCAAAGCGATGATAAAATTGCATTGATGCAACTGCTTACCGCTTTGTTTGATTTTATTAAAGATGAAACCAGCCGCAATTCTTTATTGAATCTTGAAGAACTCATCGGCATTTTTGATTTGATGGAAAAAGAAGGCATTGCATTACCGATGAATAAAGTGGCCGGCAACGATAAAGGT
>JAYURR010000184.1:0-9364 GCA_043756605.1 Chitinophagaceae bacterium | reverse complement strand
CCAACATCAGTTTAAAAGATACCGTATCAAAAAAATCAACCAAATTTAACAAACAACAAATTTATAAAATTGGTGTAGCGGGTTTTTGCTTTGCCAATATCATGATGCTGAGTTTTCCTGAATATTTCAGCAGCGGCAATATAGAACAGAATGGGCTGAAGGAAACTTTTACCTGGCTCAATTTTTTTTTATCAATACCAGTTTTGTTTTTTAGTGCTTCCGGGTTTTTTATTTCGGCTGTAAAAGGTTTGCGGCAGCGGTTTTTAAATATTGATGCCCCCATTGCATTAGCGATTACGGTTACTTATGCAAGAAGTTATTACGAAATTATCAGTGGCCATGGCGCAGGTTATTTAGATTCGGGTACCGGCATTGTTTTTTTTATGCTCATCGGCAGATGGTTCCAGGATAAAACTTATGATTCTTTTTCTTTCGACAGGGATTACCGTTCTTATTTTCCCCTGGGAGTAACAGTAATTACAAATGGTCTCGAAAAAAATATTCCTGTTACACAATTACAAAAAGGCAATAGAATTATTATCCGCAACGAAGAAATGATTCCGGCAGATGCCATTTTAATGGAGGGTAATGCCAATGTAGATTATAGTTTTGTCAGCGGCGAAAATACGCCAGTACAAAAACTAAATGGTGAGTTGATCTATGCAGGCGGCAAACAGATGGGCACTGCGATAGAACTGGAAGTGGCTGGCGAAGTTTCGCAGAGTTATATTACACAACTATGGAACAATGATATTTTTGCCAGTAAAAAAAATACAGAAAAATCTTTCATTCATCCCTGGAGCAGGTATTTTACTTTGTCATTATTTAGTATAGCAATTATAACTTTAATTTTTTGGTGGATAAATGATCCTTCAAAAATTTTACCAGCAGTATCATCGGTATTAATTGTGGCCTGCCCCTGTTCGCTGCTGCTATCTGCAACATTCACTTACGGTAATATGCTCCGCATTTTTGGTAAAAATAAATTGTACCTGAAAAATGCAGGTGTTATAGAATCGCTTGCAAAAATTAATACTGTTGTTTTCGATAAAACAGGGACACTTACTCAAAATAAATCGTCGTTGGTAAGTTATGAAGGCACGCCATTAACAGAAAAGGAAATGGTTGCCGTAAAAAATATTACCCGGCAATCGGCTCATCCTTTAAGTAAAATAATTACAGCATGGTTACAAATTGGCTCAATGAGAATGGAACTGGTTCAGCATTTTAAAGAGTATGCAGGTAAAGGAATGGAAGCAACAGTAAATGATGTAAATGTAAAAATGGGTTCTGCAAGTTTTATAAACCAGTTTAATAATGGCTTTGTTACTTACGATACCGGCACACATGTGCATGTAATGATGAATAATGTACACATGGGCCGCTTTAATATAAGCAACCAGTACCGCAGCGGAATAAATGAACTGGTAAAGCAATTGGGGAATGAAAATTTTGATTGCTTTGTTTTATCAGGCGATAATGATTCGGAAAAAGAAAACCTTCAAAGTATATTTGGTAAAAATGCACATCTTCAATTCTATCAATCGCCGCAACAAAAACTGGAGTTTATTAAAACACTTCAGCAAAAGCGGCAAAATGTGTTAATGCTGGGAGATGGTTTAAATGATGCCGGTGCTTTAATGCAAAGCAATGTGGGTATTGCAGTAAGTGACAATACCACACAATTTTCTCCGGCATGTGATGCTATTTTAGATGGCATAAATGTAAAACTGCTGGATAAGTTTCTTGCTTTTGCAAAGTCGGGTAAAAACATTGTTACGGCAAGTTTTATTCTTTCTGTTGTTTATAATATAGTTGGATTATCTTTTGCTGTGCAGGGTATTTTATCTCCTATGGTAGCTGCAATCCTTATGCCTGCAAGCAGTATCAGTATTGTTGCATTGGTTACTGTTTTAACTTCTGCCAGCGCAAGGTTAAAAAGCCTGTAACAATTTTAGGTAGATGTTTATATTTTAATTAGGGTTGAACTTATTTTCCTTTTTTATTTTTTGGGCAGCCACTAAAATTAACAATCCTGCAAACATAATGATTGCTGCGATCAACAGTGCTTCATTAATAAAAGGAATATTGGTATAATCTAATGCAGCAACTCCCTGCGTCATTAAAAAAACTTCGTTGATAATTATACCGGCTGCAAAAATGCCTGCACCTGCAATGGAATTTTTACTGTTTACAATTGCCTTTGATGCAAACATATATCCCAATATAAATAAAGTAATTATGCCCAGCAATACCAAATGCAAATACCCAATAACTATTGGCCGGAAACCAAATGCCAGATCGCTGAGCGATGGAATGGTAGAACCCAGTTGCAACAGTAATTTAATGCTTAAGGCAATGGCCGAAAAAATCAACAACCATTTTGCAACAGGCGGTATAGTGTTGTTTAAAGTGTAAGATTGTTTTTTGATAATGCCTGCCATATATATCCATCCCAAAATTTGTGCAATTGCTGCAGCAATAACTAAAAGATAAACCCATAATGGAATGGGCATCCATAATGTTGATAAAAAATATGCTGGCAAAACTGCTGCTGCAAATAAAATAAAAATCCTTTTTAAAATAACCGGCCGGGCATCGGTTGAAACTATTGAACTGATTAAACCCATGCAGGCAAAAAAGAACCAGCCATTGTATTGAAAATGCAGATAAAAATATTCGGCAGCCAGGTACCATTTTTGGTGAACAACCTTGGCCACCATCATAATGGTTAATGCAAAAGCACCCAGCGATGAAAATGCATTAAACAATACCGCTGCCTTAAACCAGGCATTTGCTGCGCTTTTTAAAGACAGCTTATTCAGATCACGCCAGTAAAAAAATGCAAAAGCAT
Organism: Chitinophagaceae bacterium; assembly: GCA_043756605.1. Lineage (GTDB taxonomy): Bacteria > Bacteroidota > Bacteroidia > Chitinophagales > Chitinophagaceae > Ferruginibacter. Next base: position 6,510 of record JAYURR010000184.1, on the reverse strand, counting down.
AAGAAACAAAAATTGATGCAGTAGAAAAAATAATGGAGCATAAGCCATAACCTTCTATGGGAAAAGTAATCAGCATGCCATAGGCAGAAAAAAGATTGGCAAATAAAAGCCATCTGTATTTTCTATAAATCCCGTCTCCCTGTTGTTTTACTAAATAATGAACCAGCAATACCATAATGGCCTGGGTTATCCATCCTGCAAAAGCAAAATGAGAATGGCCGTGTAATAAATGTTTTTGATCAACACAAGGGAGCGAATAAAGAATTTTGTATCTTAAAATCACACCTAAGCTGGCTACAATTAATAAATTTATCAATGTAATTTTCAACCAGCGTGAAAGAGAGAAAACCATAATTACTGTTTAAATCAAAATAAACATACGGTGTGTAAAATTAGCATGATTCAAATCATAATCAGCAATATACTTTACCCTTTGATATTTGTAAATCTCCTTTCGATTGCATGAACTTCATCGTACGGATTACGGTTTCAACCCGTAAGCCGGTCATATCGGCTATTTGCTGGCGTGTAAGTTTTAAACGGTTACATTTGGTACAGATGTTTTTTTGCGTTTGTTTAAAATAATTAAGCAGGGTAGAAATGCTGTTTTCCGGATTGTGATTGGCCAGCTCTTTTAAAATTAAAAATTTAAAACGCAGCCGCTGAGTAAGCAGCCTTGTAAACTCAAAATGTAATTCAGGATTTTCTTTTATCAGTTGTTTAAATGATGATCTGTGAAGGCGTATAATTACAGAGTCTTCATCGGCTATGGCACTGGCTGCAAATGGTTCATCATCAAATAATGGCAGTTCGCCAAAACACTCATCTGGTTCAATAATGGTTTGTATAAATTCTTTCCCTTCGTCGTTAATATTCACCCATCTTACTTTACCCGAAACCAACTGATAGTAAAAAGAAGACTCCATGCCTTCCTGAAAAATTATTTCTCCTGCTGCTACTTTTTTAAAAGCTGCTCCCCAGGCAATTAATGTGTCAATATCTATTTGCATACAATTACAATTTCTGTTCATTTCAAAAGTAGGCAGCAACATGTGCATGTAGTATGAGGTTAAACAGCAATAAGTATGATTCAAATCATGTTCACTTTTTGTTTTAAGCTGATTCTTAGTAAGACATTTACTGGTATCATTTATTTATTGAAACTAATAGGTTGCATTGAGAGTTAGATCATTTGTATATGACTCTACGCATAAAAAAATACAGCACTTCAAACTAATCTTGTATTATCAAATTTTAAATAAAAAAACAAACAACATGAAAAAAATCGCAATCCTTTTACTGATGGGTGCATTTATAGCGGCTTGTAGCGGCAGCGCTGATAAAAGTACGGCTACTTCAGAAACGCAATCAACTGAAACTGCAAAAACTACAAACGGCAATCCTGCTTACGATCCTCAAAGAGGCGAAGGTAAATTTACAGAAGTAGCTGTTGGTGCAACAGTAGATCAGCCAATGGCTGCTGCCGGCGAAAAAGTATACAACGTAAAATGCGTTAGTTGCCATAAACTAACGAGCGAAAAACTGGTAGGCCCAGGTTGGCTGGGTGTTACCGATCGTCATACGGCTCCATGGATTATGAATTTTACCACCAATACGGATGCTATGCTGGATAAGGATCCTAAGGCGCAGGCCCAATTGGAAATTTGCTTGGTACGTATGCCCAATCAAAATATTGCTGATGCCGATGCAAGGAATCTATATGAGTTTATGAGGAGAAACGATGGCGTAAAATGATAACTAACCCTTACAATAAAATCAACCAAAATGAAAAAGTTTAAACAAATTGCAGTAGCTGTTTTTGCATTCGGTTTGCTGCCGGGCTTTAATGCCTGTAAACCTAAAAATGCGGGCTCTGCAGTAAGTTCCGATGCAGCAGCAAAAGTGTATGTGGCTCCCGGTAAATACGATGAGTTTTATAATTTTGTATCGGGCGGCTTTAGCGGACAAATGAGTGCTTATGGTTTACCATCGGGCCGTTTACTGCGTGTGATACCTGTTTTTTCTGTTGATCCTGAAAAAGGATATGGCTACAGCGAAGAAACAAAACCGATGTTGAATACATCACACGGATTTGTACCCTGGGATGATCTGCACCATGTGCAAATGTCTAAAACCAATGGAGATTATGATGGGCGCTGGGCCTTTGGCAATGCCAACAATACGCCACGTGTTGCCAGAATTGATCTTAAAACTTTTCGCACTGCAGAAATTATTGAATTGCCAAACAGTGGCGGTAATCACTCTTCGCCCTTTATTACCGAAAATACTGAGTATGTAATTGCAGGCACACGTTTCAGTGTGCCGCCCGATGATAAAAACGGCGATGTACCCATCAATACCTACAAACAAAATTTTAAAGGAACCATCAGCTTTATCAGTGTTTCTAAAGATAACGGCGCAATGGATATTGCATTTCAACTGCAATGCCCTGGTGTTAATTTTGATTTGAGCCGAGCCGGAAAGGGCGTATCGCATGGCTGGTTTTTCTTTTCATGTTATAATACAGAGCAGGCTAATACTTTGCTTGAAGTAAATGCTTCGCAAAAAGATAAGGATTTTATTATGGCTGTAAACTGGAAAAAAGCAGAAGAATATATTAAAGCAGGTAAAGGAAGAAAGCAATCTGTAAAGTACGCACACAATGTTTACAGCGATATTACGCATTCTGCCACTTCAACCATTAAAACAGAAGTAACGGTGTTGGATGTAAAAGATTTTAAGGACCTGTGTTATTTCTTTCCATGTCCTAAATCACCACATGGCTGCGATGTAAGCCCCACAGGCGAATACATAGTAGGCAGCGGAAAACTTGCCGCATTAATTCCTGTATTCAGTTTTGATAAATTGCAAAAAGCAATTGCAGCCAAAGATTTTATTGGTGATTTTGAAGGCGTTCCTATTTTAAAATACGAATCGGTTTTATATGGCGAAGTAAAGAAACCGGGCCTTGGCCCATTGCATACCGAGTTTGATAATAAAGGCAATGCATACACATCTATGTTTGTTTCTTCAGAAGTGGTTAAGTGGAGTATTAAAGATTTAAAAGTATTGGACAGGGCTCCTACATACTATTCTGTTGGGCACTTAACGGTTGCCGGTGGCGATACCAAAACACCAACCGGTAAATACCTGGTTGCTTATAATAAAATTACCAAGGATAGGTTTTTACCAACAGGGCCCGAATTATCGCAAAGTGCACAGTTGTATGATATAAGCGGCGATAAGATGCAGTTGATACTCGATTTTCCTACAATTGGCGAACCACACTACGCACAGATAATTGCTGCAGATCTGGTTAAAAATAATTCGCAAAAATTCTTTAAGATGGAGGAAAACAAAAATCCTTATTTCTCTAATGGCGAAGGTGCAACTAAAGTGGTACGTGAAGGGAACAAAATACATGTTTATATGACAGCCATACGATCTCATCTTACGCCCGATAATATCGAAGGAATTAAGATGGGTGATGAAGTTTATTTTCATGTTACCAACCTGGAGCAGGATTGGGATGTACCGCATGGCTTTGCAGTAAAAGGTGCGGCTAATGCGGAATTACTGATAATGCCCGGCGAAACACAAACTTTAAAATGGATACCAGACAGGGTTGGGATTTTTCCGATGTATTGCACCGATTTTTGTAGTGCCTTGCATCAGGAAATGACAGGCTACATCAGGGTTTCACCAGCAGGCAGCCCTGTACCATTATTATTCAGTACCGGAAAAAATTATCCTATTTCTGATACAACAAAAACAAAATAAATTTCTAACTAAAAAGAACAGGCAGAAAATGTCTGTTCTTTTTAGTTTACATAAAAAAATAAATGATTTAATAATTAAAATGTCAGCCTGAGTTTGTATAAGGCAGGTTGAATAATAATAAAAAGTTTCCTTAAAGCTGCACCGCCTTCAACAAGCTGCTAATGACAAGTTTTTTAAAAGGCTAAAATCAATTTTTAAAAAATTGATTTTAAACACAAAGACTCGAAGGCACAAAGGGAAATGCGTAGCATTTTTCTACTTCGTGCCTCTGTGCCTTTGTGGCTAACCCTTTTCGCAGCGAAGCTGAGAAAAAAAATTTATTGTCATTTGCAAAGAGCTTAAAACAATTTTATGAGTGAATCAGGCTGACAGTCATTTTATTATTACGGTTGTGATAATCAGTTTTAAAAGATAAAAAAGATGAAACAAGATAAGTTGAAACTATGGATAAGATTATCATTGAGCTTATGTGGATTGGCCCTTGTTGCTGTGTTGTATGTTCCATTATGGCGTATTGATTTAGATGCACCACAATATCCCGAAGGGCTGCGGTTGCTCATCTATCCAGATAAACTTGCCGGTAATGTGGATATCATCAATGGACTTAATCATTACATTGGTATGAAAACATTGCACACTGCAGATTTTTTTGAATTCACCATACTGCCATATATCATTGGTTTTTTTGCTTTATTATTTGTAGTAACGGGCATAGTAGCCAACAGAAAATTACTTTACCTGTTATTTGTATTGTTTGTAAGTTTTGGTGTTTTGGCCATGTATGATTTCTGGAGATGGGAATATAATTACGGGCATAATTTAGATCCCAATGCAGCTATTATTGTACCGGGCATGGCATATCAGCCACCATTAATTGGCTTTAAACAATTGTTGAATTTTGGTGCTTATTCAATTCCAGATAAGGGAGGATGGATATTTTTATCTGTTGGGGCAATTTTGCTTTTAGTTACTGTAATTGTTTGGCGTACCACAAAAAAAAATATAAATAAAATAGCGATGCCTTCAATTATTGCTTTTAGTTTTTTAATTACAGTAACATCCTGCAATGCAAGCCCTGAGCCACTTAAAGTTGGGGTTGATAATTGCCATTTTTGTAAAATGACCATCAGCGATGCCCGTTTTGGGGCCGAACTGGTTACTAAGAAGGGTAAGGTTTATAAATTTGATGATACACATTGCATACTGGATTATTTGCAGACAAAAGAGATTGAATCAGCCAATATCAAAAATATTTATATCAGCAATTACGCTGGTAATCATCAATTGATTGATGTAAAAAATGCTTGGTTGCTGAAAGCAGCGGAACTCAGAAGCCCCATGGCTGGTAACATTGCCGCTTTTGATGCACAAGACAGTCTGGTTGCAGTTCAAAAACGTTTTCCAGGAACGGTTGTGGCCTGGAATGAATTAATTACACCTTGAAAAAAATATTTTTCATATCAGTTTTTATTTTTTTTGCAATCAATCTTTTTGCAAAAACAATCCGTGTTGGTAAACTGCAAACTTTTAAAACCATTCAGCAGGGTTTAATGGCATCCATAAATGGAGACACTGTTTTGGTTGATGCCGGCAATTATCATGAAAAAAATCTTATCATCAGTAAATCTGTTTTTTTGCTTGGCATTAATTATCCTGTGTTGGATGGAGATGGTAAATACGAGATCATTTCTGTTAAAGCAAATGGGGTAGTGGTAGATGGATTTAAAATAATGCACTCTGGTATCTCCAGCATTGAAGATTTTGCCGGTATTAAAATTTATAGCAGCCGCGATGTAGTAATACGCAACAATATACTGGAAGATACTTTTTTTGGAATTTATTCGCAATACGGTACCAACTGCACTATAGAAAAAAACAGCATTACATCTTACGCAAAAGAAGAGCAGCAAAGTGGTAACGGCATTCACTGCTGGAAAAGCGACAGCATGCGCATTATTGCAAACACCATAACCGGCCACCGCGATGGTATTTATTTTGAGTTTGTATCCAACTCAATTATCTGGCGCAATACCTCTTTTAAAAATATGCGTTACGGCCTTCACTTTATGTTCTCCAATAATGATGCATACATCAGCAATATTTTCAGCAATAACGGAGCCGGTGTAGCGGTCATGTTTTCCAACCATGTAAAAATGATTCATAATTATTTTGAAGAAAACTGGGGCGATGGGGCTTATGGTTTACTGTTGAAAGAAATAAGTGATGGCTACATTGATAACAATTATTTTGTAAAAAACACAGCTGGTATTTTTATGGAAGGCGCAAGCCGCATACACATGGAAAAAAATGTTTTTGAAAGTAATGGATGGGCCATGAAAATACAGGCCAGTTGTATGGATGTAGTAGTAGTAAACAATAATTTTAAGAGCAATACATTTGATGTAGGAACCAATGGCAGCCTGGTTTTAAACACATTCAACAATAATTACTGGGATAAATACGAAGGGTACGATCTGAATAAAGATAAACTGGGCGATATTCCATACAGGCCGGTAAGTATGTATGCAATCATTATTGAACAAAATCCGCCGGCCATGATTCTTTTCCGCAGCCTGATGACATCACTGCTGGATAAGACAGAAAAATTGTTACCATCATTAACCCCCGAAAATTTAAAAGATGAACATCCTTTAATGAAATCTTTACCACTATGATTATTGCAAGCAATGTATCTAAAAAATTTGGTAAGCTAAAAGCACTGGATAATGT
>JAYURR010000183.1:0-9371 GCA_043756605.1 Chitinophagaceae bacterium | reverse complement strand
CGAACCCAACTGGTAAAAATTCCGCTGCTTACCAATTTGGAAGTAGAAGTTGCCCTGGAACTAAATGCCGGTGTAAAAATTGAAAAAGCTCAGCAAATTGCCGCTCTTGCCGAAGGCAATTACCGGGAGGCACTGCAATTATTACAACACGCCGATGACGATTGGGAAGTCATACTGCGGGAATGGTTGAATGCCATCATACGTACCGGGCCGGTTGCCCAGGTAAAATGGATTGATGAAACCGCCAAACTCGGCCGGGAAAAACAAAAACAATTTCTCAAATACTTTATTCACCTGCTTGAAGAAGCAGTAAGGCTGAGAGTAATGGACCAACCGGACAATGGACAACCAACAACGGTTAACGACTTTGCCAGCCGCCTAAACAAACTCTGCAACTTGGGCCAACAGGAGGCCATTATTAACGAATTAGACAAGGCCAGCTACTATATTGAACGTAATGCCAACGCCAAAATGCTGTTTCATGCACTTTCCATCAGGTTATACCACATTATTAACAACAAATCGTTAATTTTGGTGAACTGAGGCAGAGAGCAGCAGGGAACAGAAATTACTGATTAGAGTTGATTGTGTGTATTATAATATTTTTTTGACACCAGCTTTTTCAACAATGGGCATCATCGTTGTGTCACTCACTTGTACGGCATACCTATAGGGAACTTTATTTGCCGAATATAGAAATACAGTACAAGAGTGCGACGCCAATGAAGCCAAATAGTAATTCTGCCGCCCGGCCCAAAAATCTTTCCTCTATTTAATTACTAATTCTTAACTACCAACATATGGGATGTGGAAGCGGAGGTTGCGGAACCTCAAAAGATGGAGGAGCACCAGGCGGTTGTCAGAGTCATGGCAGTTGCTCAACAGGCGGTTGCAACCGTATGAACGTGCATGACTGGCTTGCCAACCTGCCCTTCAGCGATCCGGAAAGCGGTTGCAGAATTATTGAAGTGAGCTTTAACAACGGCAGCCGTAAAGATTTTTACCGAAATATTACTTTACATCATTACGAAAAAGGTGACATGATTGCCGTAGAAGGCGTGAGTGGTTTTGATGTTGGCATGGTAAACATGACCGGCGAGCTCGTTCGCCTGCAAATGAAAAAACGCAAGGTTGATGAAAAAAGTCCGGATATAAGAAAAGTTTTACGCCGTGCCACCGAATCGGATATTGCAAAAATGCTTGAATCGAAAGCACGGGAAGCACAGGTGCTAATTCGTAGCCGTGCTATGGCCCGCCAGCTTAAACTCGATTTAAAAATGGCCGAAGTAGAAGTACAGGCCGATAGCCGCAAGGCAACATTTTTTTACATTGCCGATGACCGTGTTGACTTTAGGGAGCTGATAAAATTATATGCTACCGAATTTAAAGTAAAGGTAGAAATGCGCCAGATAGGCGCCCGCCAGGAAGCCGGAAAAGTAGGTGGCATAGGCAGTTGTGGCCGTGAGCTTTGCTGTAGCAGCTGGCTTACCGATTTTAAAAGTGTAAACACCAATGCAGCCCGTTACCAGAATTTAAGCATCAACCAAACCAAATTAAGCGGCCAGTGCGGCAGGCTTAAATGCTGTTTAAATTACGAGCTGGATACTTATATGGATGCGCTGCAGTTTTTTCCGGATGATGCAGATATGCTGGAGATGGAAAAAAGCCGTGCGTTTTTGGTGAAGAAAGATATTTTCCGCAACCTGATGTGGTACACCATGCCGGATAGCAACAAACAATATCCGCTTACGATTGAAAGGGTTAAAAAAATAAAAGAATTAAACAAACAAGGTGTTCGCCCGGCCGATTTGGAACCCGTTGAAGTGGTAAGCAATAAACCTAAAGAAATTGAACCTACTTATGCCGATGTTGTAGGGCAAATAAGCTTAAAAAGTCTGGAAAAAACAAGCCGTAAAAGAAGAGATCAGGAAAGAGGTGGCAACCAGCAGGGAAGAAGCAGGAACGAAGGATCCCGTGGACAAGGTGGCGGCGGTGGAAACCAACAATCTGGTGGACAGGGCCAAAACCAAAATCGCCAACAAGGTACCGGCACTCGTGGTGGAGGCAATCAACAGCAAGGTGGTAATCAACCCAATCGTTCGCAGAAACCTGCTACTGGTGGAGCACAAGGACAGCAAGGTACACAAGGGCAACAACAAAATCGTCCTCCACAAAACCAAGGCGGCAATCAACGTAATAATCCAAACAGGCAACAAGGTGGACAAGGCCAGGGACAAGGAAACCGTAACCGGCCAAACAGAAGTGGTGGACAACAAGGAGGAGGTGGCCAACAACAAAGGCAAAATCAAAATCCCGGCAACAATAATGGCGGGGAGAAAAAATAACGAAGTTTTAAATTGAACGTCAGTTTTTTTAGCTGACGTTTTTTAATTTTGAATAATGACAACACAATGGTTCCTTATAGAAAAAAACAAATACTACAAGGAGACAACAAAACGATTTGAAGAAATCAAGGATGTTATAAAAGCTTCTTCTGAACACAAGGAAAAACTTTTGCTGGCTTTCCTTATTAATCAATATGAAAATAAACTTTGGGATATTCCTGAATTAGACCCTGTAGAACTTATTAAAATCCGGATGGAGGATTTTGGATACAAACCCGTTGATCTTGCAAATGAATATGGTGACAAAGGAACTATAAGTAAAGTTTTAAATTATAAGCAACCACTTTCCTTAACCATGATCAGGAAATTCAGCAAAATGCTAAGGCTTCCTTCTGATGCACTTACAAAAGAATATCTTACAACAACTTCATAATTTTCATGTCAATAACAGTAAATAATCTTACAAAAATTTACGGCGCACAAAAAGCAGTTGACGATATTTCCTTTACGGTAAATAAAGGAGAGATTGTTGGTTTTCTGGGGCCCAATGGTGCAGGCAAATCAACCACCATGAAGATGATTACCGGTTATTTAACCGCAAGCGCAGGCTCAGCAACAGTTTGTGGCCTTACTGTTATTGAAAACAGTAACGAAACCCAAAAGAAAATTGGTTATTTGCCAGAAGCTAATCCTTTGTATTTTGATATGTATGTAAGGGAGTATTTAGATTTTGTGAGCAATATCCACACAATAAAAAACAAAAAAGATAAAATTGAAGAAGTAATAAAAACAGTTGGCTTAACTGTGGAGGCAAATAAAAAGATAGGGCAGCTCAGCAAGGGTTATAAACAACGGGTTGGTTTGGCCGCAGCTTTAATACACGATCCTGAAGTTTTGATATTAGACGAACCTACCAGTGGATTAGACCCCAACCAGATTGTTGAAATAAGAGAAGTAATTAAAAAGCTGGGGCAAAATAAAACGGTACTTTTCTCATCGCATATTTTGCAGGAAGTGCAGGCCATTTGCAACCGGGTAATTATCATCAACAAAGGGAAAATTGTAGCGGATGACCTGCTCAACAATCTTATAGGTAAAAAACATTTTAATGAATTAAGGCTGGAAATTAAGGAAGAAGTAAGTGAAGGGATTTTTGATGGAATTGAAAATATTACACAATTAAATACCAATACCTGGCTATTTAAAACAGATGATGCAGATGCTTTAAGAAGAAGGTTAATGGAGATCAGCCTCAAAAAAAATCTGAATATTATTTCATTACAGAGCGAAACTGCGGGAAGTTTAGAAGATATTTTCAGAACTTTGACAGCAACTGAACCAATGACCAATGACAATTAACAATTAACCATTAACAAATAACAATCAAACCAACAATGAGCTACATCGCATCCATTCATGCCCGCCAGATTTTAGACAGCCGCGGTAACCCTACAATTGAAGTTGATATTTTAACCGAGAACGAACATTTAGGCCGTGCAGCCGTGCCAAGTGGTGCCAGCACCGGCATACATGAGGCGGTTGAATTACGCGACGGCAATAAAAAATTATACGGAGGTAAGGGTGTGTTGAAAGCTGTTAAGAATGTAAATACAATTCTTGCAGATAATTTATTGGGATGGGATGTTGCCGATCAAACCGGTATTGATGCCATGATGATTGCTTTGGATGCAACACCAAACAAAGGTAAACTGGGCGCCAATGCAATTTTAGCTGTAAGTATGGCTGTTGCCAAAGCTGCTGCTTTAGAAGCCAATCTTCCATTGTACCGTTATATTGGCGGTACCAATGCCAAAATATTACCCATACCAATGATGAATATTTTAAACGGCGGCGCCCATGCCGATAATAAAATAGATTTTCAGGAATTTATGGTAATGCCTGTTGGCGCATCCTCTTTCAGCGAAGGTTTGCGTTGGGGGGTTGATATTTTTCATGCTTTAAAAACTGTATTAAAGAAAAAAGGATACAGCACCAATGTAGGTGATGAAGGTGGTTTTGCACCAAACATACAAAGCAATGAAGAAGCTATTGAAACAGTGTTAACAGCCATACAAGTTGCAGGTTACAAAACCGGCAGCCAGGTACAAATAGCCATGGATGCGGCTAACAGCGAACTGTGGAATGCAAAAGAAAAAAAATATATTTTTCATAAAAGCGATGGTAAAAAAATGACCAGTGAGCAATTGGTAAACTATTGGGCCAGTTGGGTTAAGCAATATCCTATTTGCTCAATAGAAGATGGAATGGCAGAAGATGACTGGAAAGGCTGGAAAATGTTAACCGAAGCAGTTGGTAGCAAATGCCAGTTGGTAGGCGATGATTTGTTTGTAACCAATGTTACCCGTTTGGAAAGAGGCATTAATGAAGGCATTGCAAATGGTTTGTTAGTTAAGGTAAACCAGATTGGTACCATTACCGAAACCATCAATGCAGTAAGTATGGCGCAGCAAAATGGTTTTAATACCATTATGAGCCATAGAAGCGGCGAAACAGAAGACACCACCATTGCCGACCTGGCTGTTGCATTAAATTGCGGCCAGATAAAAACCGGCTCGGCTTCCCGTACAGACCGTATGGCAAAATATAACCAGCTTATCCGTATTGAAGAAATGCTGGGCGAAAATGCTATATATCCAAAAGGAAAGATTAAATTTGGAAAGTAATTTTGTTGAAGGTTGATGGTTAAAAGTTAATAGTTTGTTACAGTTAACTTTCAATTTTCAACCTTCAACTCTCAACTTATAAAATGAAATTTCTAACCCACATTCCATCCTGGCTTAAAAACAAATACCTGCTTACAGGTGTGTTTTTTGCTGTTTGGATGCTTTTTTTTGATCCAAAAGATATTTTATCTGATTTTAACCGGAGGGGAAAGTTAAAAGAGTTGCAAACCAGTGAGTTACATTTAAAAGAACAAATTACAGATGCAAAAAATGAATTGAATTTGCTGAAACATGATGCCCAAAGCATTGAAAAATATGCACGGGAAAAGTATCTGATGAAAAAAGATAACGAAGATCTGTTTATTGTTAAATCTGCCCGGGAAAACAAATAAACTCGGTTTAAAAGCAATATTCCTGTTTAAGAGCCGTTTATGTAATTGGATAATGCCTGCCTGTAGGTTTAAACAGGAATATTTAATTTCTTAACGCACAAGCAACTTAACCTTAACATGCACAACTTTACCCCGGAAGATCTTTTGCAATATTTGTATAAAGAAACTTCCCCAGCACAAACGGCCGCCATTAGGGCTGCTTTAGAAACAGACTGGAGTTTACGTGAAAAATTTGAAGTGATAACATCGGCCCAAAGCAGGCTGGAAGCACTTAAAATGTCACCAAGCCAGCAAACAATTGACAATATTTTAAGTTACGCTGAAAAAGCAGTGGCGGAACTTACACCACATGCTTAAAGCAATCATCTTTTAATGTAATTTTAGTTTCCCCCGATAAAAATCGGGGGAAATTTTTTTATGAGGCTGAAGGAACGATACCGTTTATTTATTGAATATTTTTTACAGCATGCTCCAGATGCAGAAACGGAATTATTATATGATGACCCATTTCAGTTACTGGTAGCTGTAATATTATCGGCACAGTGTACCGATAAAAGGGTAAACCTAACTACACCATATATTTTTGCTAAATACCCAGATGCTGCATCAATGAGTAAGGCAGAATTTGATGATCTTTTTGCGTTGATTAAAAGTATCTCTTATCCAAATAACAAAACCAAACATCTTATTGGCACGTCAAAAATGTTATTGGATAAGTTTAATGGCCACGTTCCAATGACAGTTGATGAACTTGTTAAGTTACCTGGTGTTGGCCGAAAAACAGCCAATGTTATTACATCTGTAATTGATCACCAGCCCAATATGGCGGTAGATACACATGTTTTTAGAGTGAGTGCCAGGCTAGGTTTAACTTCAAATGCAAAAACGCCTTTAGCCGCAGAAAAACAATTAATAAAAAATTTGCCAGCTCAATATGTGCATATTGCACACCACTGGTTAATATTACACGGAAGATATATATGCATAGCCAGAAAACCACGGTGCAGCGATTGTGGTTTAAACGGTATCTGTAAATTTGTCAATAAAAAAGTGTAAACTTGAATTAATATTGCAGAATAATCGTTTTATTTGCATGATATAGCTCATCCTTTTAAAACCCAGCCAATACTTTTTAAAAAAGGACTAATTAAATGAAAAAAATCACTGTAATCCTCAGCGTTATTTTAATGCTTGCCTTATTTGTAGAAAAAGCTTCGGCTCAATATTATTTTTACGATAGCAAATACTATGATAGTCCGCTTACATTTGAAATCGGAGGTTCGATTGGCGCTATGAATTGCCTTACAGATTTGGGTGGTAACAAGGGTGTTGGTAAAAAATTTGTAAAAGATTTAAACCTTGGTAAAACTTCAATTGCTGGTAGCATTTCTCTCTCGGCTATGTACAATTATATGTTTGCCTTAAGACTTGAAGCAACTTTTGGTACAGTATCCGCTGAAGATAAACTGCTTAAAAAAGTAGCGCCTTCTACTTTTGGTCGTTACGAAAGAAATTTGAGTTTTAAATCCAAGATCACAGATTTTATGCTTGGGCTTGAAATTCATCCCCTGTACATTATCAATGGATATAATCAGGATGAAGAAAAAGAACCACCATTATTTTCTCCTTACCTGCTTGCCGGTGTTGGATTTTTCTCTTTTAAACCACAGGCTAAAATAGGTGGTAAATATGTTGACCTGCAGCCTTTAAGTACCGAAGGACAAGGATTTGCAGAATATCCTGACAGGAAACCTTATAAACTAAATCAACTTAATATTCCCCTTGGATTGGGTGTTAAATACGATCTGGGATCAACTTTATCGCTAAGAGCCGAATTTGTGTACAGAAAATTAAACACCGATTACCTGGATGATGTAAGCTCAAAATATTATGCAGATCCAACTTTATATGCAAACTATTTTACAGGTGCTAAACTTACAAATGCTTTATTGCTGAATAACCGCCAGTACGAACTTAATCCAGGAAGCAGTTACAATACCCAGGATGAAAGAGGTAATCCAAAAAATAAAGATGCTTTCTTTACATTCAACCTTAAAATCGGTTATACTTTCGGCAGGCCAAAAATAAGGTAAATAAATTTATAGCTTTAAAAAAAGCAACCCTTTCATTGCAAAATGAAAGGGCTTTTAATTTTATACCAGCTTAATATTTTTTTAAAGCAGGTTTTTAATTTCAGTAATCAACTCGCCTTTTGTAATGGGGATGCCCATAATTTTATTGTAAGGTTTTGCATCAACAAAATATACATCCCGTATAATTTTTACTAATTGCCCGTTGTTAATTTCAGGCACTAAAACGGTATCGAAATTCTTTAAAATTTCTCCCAGGTTTTTAGGGAACGGCCTTATGTAGCGCAGGTGTGCATGCGATACAGAGTGGCCATCCTTCTGTAATTCGGTACAAGCACTTTTTATGGCGCCGTAAGTGCTGCCCCAGCCCAGCACCAACACTTTCCCTTTATCTGCACCACTATCCAAATGCTGATCGGGAATGTAATTGGCAATCATATCTACCTTGGCCTGCCTGGTTTTAACCATGTGCTGGTGGTTCTCCGGCTCATAACTTATGTTGCCAGTTAAATCTTGCTTTTCCAAACCACCAACCCGGTGCTCTAATCCCGGTGTGCCGGGTATTGCCCATGGGCGCACTAATTTATCATCTCTTTTATAAGGTTGAAATTTGCCATCCTTGTCCATAACATCAGCAAAATTTTGCGATGCAAATTGTGTTTTAATTTCAGGCAAATCAGCAGCTTGTGGAAATTTCCATGGCTCGGCACCATTGGCAATATAACCATCGCTTAAGAACATTACGGGTGTCATATGTTGTACCGATATCCTCACCGCCTCATACACCGCACTAAAACAATCGCTGGGTGTTGATGCGGAAACAATGGGCATGGGGCACTCGCCATTGCGGCCATAGTAAGCCTGCATCAAATCACTTTGTTCTGTTTTTGTTGGTAAGCCGGTTGATGGGCCACCTCGTTGTATATTAATGATGATTAAAGGAATTTCCAGCATTACAGCTAAACCCATTGCTTCGGCTTTTAATGCAATGCCCGGGCCGCTGCTGGTTGTTACCGCAAGGCTGCCACCATAGCTGGCACCAATGGCCGATGTGATAGCAGCAATTTCATCCTCGGCCTGAAAAGTTTTAATACCAAAATTTTTGTACTTACTCAGCTCATGTAAAATATCGCTGGCCGGTGTAATGGGGTAACTGCCTAAAAATAATTGCAGTCCGCTTTTTTGCGATGCCGCAATCAACCCATAAGATACTGCCTGGTTACCCATAACAGACCGGTAAGTACCCGGATCCATTTTTGCCTTGGCAACAGAGTAGCGTGTGGTAAAGGTTTCGGTAGTATCGCCATAATTATAGCCAGCCTGTAAAGCCTTTACATTACTTTCAAAAATTTCCGGTTTCTTGCCAAATTTTTCTCTAATAAAACCAATGGTGCTATCCATATCACGGTTGTACATCCAGTATAAAAACCCCAACACAAACATATTTTTTGCACGGTCTTTTTCCTTAACGCCCATCGTTATATCTTTCAAAGCCTCCCGGGTCATCTTGGTTACATCCATCCGTATCACTTCGTAATTACTCAGGCTATCATCTGTCAACGGGTTAACGCCTTCGGCATAATTTGCCAGTCGCAAATTTTTTGCATCAAATCCATCCTCGTTTGCAATGATGCGGCCACCAGGTTTAAGGCCAATCAAATTTGTTTTTAAAGCGGCTGCATTCATAGCCACCAACACATCACAGGCATCGCCGGGTGTAAACACCCTATCGCTCGAAAACCTGAGCTGGTAGCCACTTACGCCGGGCAATGTTCCTATCGGGGCACGTATTTCGGCGGGGAAATCGGGGAAGGTTGCCAGGTCTATCCCCAGCATGGCTGTGTTGTTGGTAAACTGGCT
>JAYURR010000182.1:0-9434 GCA_043756605.1 Chitinophagaceae bacterium | reverse complement strand
TGCCATAAACAATAACATGTCCGCCGCCGCTGATAACACCCCACTCCATACCATACATACCCACAAAGGTTGATGTGGTGGCGGTGGCAGCCTGGGTGCGGCCAGGTTGCCAGTCGGCCAAACGCATTCCGGCAGCTATATGGTTATGTTCGCTGATGCCCAGGAAATCGAAACAAAGTGAGTTCTTGGCATAAGCATAATCATCGGCAGGAATAAGTAAAGTATTATCTGCATTACCATCGCTGTAACTGCTGTGTGCATGCATATTGCCGTAATAGAAATTAAGAGGCCCACCAGTTACATTTGAATTGCCAATGAGTTGTTCTTTATTCTCATTTAAACCCGTACTGGTAAAATTGATGAGTGCATTATAATTTGTGTTAACTGTAGCCGGGGTAAATCTTACATAAACAGTTTGCCCTGCCTGCGCTTCTGCCATTGTATAATTTAATGAAATTGTAAAAGCCGTTCCATCTTTTGATACAACAAAACCTGTTGGCGCAGTAAGCGTCATTGCTGCAGTAATATTGGTTGTGGTATAACTGAAATTTTTATTGGCAGATGATGAACCTGCAGCAACAAAACCAAAATCGAGCGAAGCCGGACTAACAGCAACTGTTGCCGATGGCTGAGCCAAAGTAGTAAACGACCATGTTGCAGAACCGGTGATGCCTGCAAAGTTATTTCCTGCCATATCTTTAAAAGTGGCAGCAGGCATTTCTACATAATAAGCAGTACTGTAGGCAAGGCCCGAAAAAGGAATGGTTGCTGTCGCACTGCTAACAGTTACACTTGCCGACGTAACTGCTGTTGTATTTATAATTGAAGCATCGCTTAATTTTTTAATTACAATATCACCCGCAGTGCCTTTTTGAATATTTTCATTAAAAGTTATTACCAGGTTTCCGCTGAGTGCTGTGCCAGTTGCATTGTTAGCCGGATTTAAAACCGACACAACAGGTGCTGTTACATCGCCGCCGTTTAGTTGTATAGAAAAATCATCCATTGCCAATCCATCATCGGCACCACTGGCATCGGCATCATTTAAGCGTAGCCAGAAAATGGCATTGTTTGCAATACTTAAACCGCTTATAATTGCAGATTTCTGGGTTCTGTTTGCTGCAGCATTACCATCTTTTGCACCGGTTGTTGTTGTGGCAGGCGAAACAAAATCCAAGCTATTATTATCAACCCATGTACCTGTGGATAGTGAAGTGGCATTGAGGCTGTATTGAAAATCTAACTGATCTGTACGGCCTGCAGTACCGCAGCGCCATTGCTCTCCGGTGTATGAAATGGTTAATGATGTTATGGTTTGCCCAGTGCTATTTTTTATTTGTACACCTAAGGTTGAGATAAGCGAACCTGAACGAAGTGTACCAAAAGCTCTTTCGGTATTTGTTCCCGTACCATAGCTGTAGGTATCACCCGTAGTTGATGAGCCTGCATCGGTTGTGTAAGATGTGTTTGCATTGGTTCCGCTTTCAAGCAACTTCCAACCAGTGGGCAACGTAGCTGATGTGCCTGCAGTTGCTCTCAACGTATTAAAATTCTGGGTATAAGCTGTTGCAGTTGTAGTAATGTTAACCTGTGCAACAGCCGTAAAAGAAAATAAGACAGCAATCGTTAAAATGAATTTGCTGTTTGCAGATGTTTTGATTTTTTGCATGATCAGATTTTTTTGAAACAGGAAGAAAGGAAATTAAATTAATAGTAAGATTCATTAGTTATGCACATCATGTGAAGATCTAATTAATTGCATTTTTTTTATGTTCAATGTAGAGCATTTCCTACAAATTTGTTATTACTGCTATGATAGGTAAATTTTTAGTATATAAATGGAATTTAAACACCTGCTGGTAAATGCCCATAAAAGGGTATTTTTTATACTTCCCCATCTCTAATGAGGAATATGCTCTACAAATACTTTACGGTCAGGCCCATATTTACTAAATATTTACTCTGGAATTAAAATTGATACCTACAATTAAGTAGTTGTGCAGCTAATAGCCGGCGAATGAAAAATTAAATATTCAAGAAAATAAACACCTACTTTAAGAACCAAAAAAATAGATATGAAAACTATCCTAATTTCTACACTTATTGCTTTTGCTTTTTATGCTATATCCTGTAACGAAGAAAAGAATACCAATAGTACAGAAGTTACAACTGAACAAAATGAAATAAAAAAAGATAGTGCCAACACAGCTAACGATGCAACTTTTGCAATTGCTGCAGCAGATGGCGGTATGATTGAAGTTAAACTGGGCCAACTGGCACAAAACAATGGCTCATCTGCCAAGGTTAAAGAAATGGGTAAGATGATGGAGACCGATCACAGCAAAGCTGGTGATGAATTAATTGTATGGGCCATGAAACATGGAGTAAGCCTGCCAACGGAAATGAGTGCAGATAAACAGGCAAGATACAATTCCTTTACTTCAAAAAAAGGCGTTGCTTTTGACAAGGCATACGCTTCATTTATGATAGAAGATCATGAAATGGATATCCAGGCATTTAAAAAGCAAGCCGACGAGGGTAGCAATTCAGAATTAAAATCATGGGCAGCAGGAAAGCTCCCCTTGCTTGAGCATCATCTGGAAATGGCTAAAACAACCAATGATATGGTAAAAAATAAATAATTATTATTTAACAATACAGTAAAACAGTATTAATAAACCAAAGCTAATTTGACAATGGGTAATTCAATTAATTAAAATTATAAAAAGTATCCTTATGCTACACTCCCATTTTTTTATACCTGCTTCTAATAATGAGAATCAAAATCCCGATACTCTTGTACAATCCAAAAATTTACTTCCAAGTTTTAATACAGATCATACAACCCATAAGGGTAAGTCTTATCCTGCAACTGATAAAAACGAAACTGAAAATCCAGAAGCCGGTAATTCAGACTTTATCAGCTTTTATGATATCTTTGGTGCGGTAAATTATTAACTAAAACAATAAATATGCTCATTCAATTTAATGCTGATAAGCATTTAACCATACATGAAGATTTCAATAATAAATTAAGCGCCCATATTAAAGAAAAACTAAGCAGGTTCAGCGAACATATTACCAGGATTGAGGTTCATTTATCAGACGATAATGGCAGCAAGCAAGGGCCTGATGACAAAAAATGTTTGTTGGAGGCACGTGTAGAAGGCAGACCTCCTGTAGTTGTTTCTGCAACGGGTAATAATTATGAAATTGCAGTTGATGCAGCAATCGTTAAAATAAGATCATCGCTAGATACTATTTTCGATAAGCTAAAAAATTTTTAGATTAAATCAATCTCCTCATTGGTTTAAAGCTCTGTAGCGTTTCCTGCCCTTACCTTTGCGTAAACAATAAGTTATGGCGAATGTTTATGAAGAGCTGGCCCGCAAAGAATTAATTGCCTGGCAGCAAAAAATGCAGCAGAAACCCGGATTACTAAATAATCTTTCAAAAAAAATTCAAACAAAGATCAATTCCTGGATACCGGAAAAAGTACACAAGGCTATAACCGCTGCTATAAAACAAATGATACGGGGCGTTTTATTCGGGGCAGGAATTACAACTTCTGAATCTATAAAATATTTAAATCTGCAGGAACGTGAAGAAGCTATCCTTAAAAAAATAGAATTATATCGGAAAACAGCAGCAGTAGAGGGCGGCGTTACCGGGGCCGGAGGTATATTATTGGGCCTGGCAGATTTTCCGATTCTTATTGGTATTAAAATAAAACTGCTTTTCGAAATTGCAGCAATGTATGGTTTTGATATTGATGAGTATAAGGAAAGAGTTTATTTGTTACATATTTTCGAGCTTTCATTCTCAAGCGATGTTCACCGCACAAATATTTATTTAAAAATGACCGACTGGGAAGAGAAACGGAAAAATTTGCCCGAAGATATCAATCAATTTGACTGGCGAAACTTTCAACAGGAGTACCGTGATTATATTGATCTTGCAAAAATGGCCCAGCTTATCCCGGTGATAGGTGCACCCGTTGGTGTAATTGTAAATTACAGTTTAATAAAAAAATTAGGCATTACTGCAATGAATGCTTATCGTATGCGCATTTTGAAGGAAATTAATCCGAAAACGTTAATCCGTTAATCCGTAGATTAATTGATAAATGAAGTATGCTGTAATTGCATAGAGTCCACGGATTAACCAATTAACTGATTAACAGATAAACGTATGAACGGATGCGGCATGATTTATGAAATATGATAACCATAATTTGATCACATGGCTCTCATTGAATTTACAGATAAAGGATTGTACTGCAGGCAGGGCGGGTTTTATATTGATCCCTGGAAACCTGTAAAGCGGGCTGTTATTACACATGCACACAGCGATCATGCCCGATGGGGAAGCAAATATTATCTCTGCCACCATTTTACAAAACCCATTTTACAGTTAAGGCTGGGCGAAAATTATTATGAATCGGTAGACTGGAATGAACCGGTGATGATGAATGGCGTAAAAATTTCCCTTCACCCGGCGGGACATATCATAGGCTCATCGCAAATACGGGTGGAGTACGGCGGTGAGGTTTGGGTGGTAAGCGGTGATTATAAAACAGAGAATGATGGTGTAAGCGGCGCATTTGAACCTGTGCCTTGTCACACATTCATAACTGAATCAACTTTTGGGTTGCCTATTTATAAATGGAAGCCGCAACAGGAAATTTTTAGCGATATAAAGAGCTGGGTTGGCGAAAATAATACAGCTGGTAAAACAAGCGTACTCATTGCTTACAGCCTGGGTAAAGCACAACGCATACTGGCACCATTGGCCGAAACGGGCTTACCCATTTTTTTACATGGCGCCGTTCACAATGTGCATGAAACATTATTGCAAAATGGATTTGCCCTTCCAACTGCACAAAAGGTTGTACCTGCTACCACAAAAAATGAAACTACCGGCAATATTGTTATTGCACCTTCCGGTGCCGATGGAAGTTCATGGATAAAAAAATTCTCTCCATACAGTGTTGGTGTTTGCAGCGGCTGGATGCAGGTACGTGGAAATAAAAGAAGGCGTAATGCCGATGCCGGTTTTGCATTAAGCGATCATGCAGATTGGGATGGCTTATTAAGTACAGTAAAAGCAACAGGTGCACAAAAAGTATTTGCAACACATGGATTTCAGTCTGCGTTCAGCAGGTATTTAACTGAAGCTGGCATTGAAGCGGGTGAAGTAAAAACGGAATATGGAATTGATGAAGAGGAAATAGTAACTGACACTGAAAACCCAACTACGCCATGAAGCAATTTGCAGCACTGGTATACAGCCTGGGAACCAGTACCAAAACGAATGAAAAGCTGCAGGCATTGCAGGAGTATTTTATTTCTGCGCCAGCAAAAGATATGGTTTGGGTAATAGCGGTCTTTAGTGGCCGCAGGCCAAAGCGAATAGTCAATTCAACTTTTCTCAAAGAGCTTTGCATAGAAAAATGCAATATTCCTTCCTGGTTATTTGAAGAATGTTATCACACCGTTGGCGACCTGGGTGAAACGATCGCTTTGTTATTACCAGAGCCTATAGAAATAAATCAATCAGAAAAAACATTATCATATTACCTGGAACATTTCATCAGTATATTAAAAGAACCGGATGAGGTTAAGAGGAACTTTATCCTTGAATGCTGGAAACAAATGGACAGTAATGAAAAATTTGTTTTCAATAAACTGATAACAGGCGGATTCCGCATTGGCGTATCACAAACCATCATGGTAAAAGCACTTGCCAAAACAAAGGCTGTTTCTCCTTCAATTATAGCACACCGCATAAGTGGCAACTGGGATCCTGCTACAACTACAGCAGATGATTTGTTAACTGAGAACAGCGGCAGTATTGATCATTCAAAGCCTTACCCTTTTTATTTATCTTATGCTGTTGAAGATGATCCTGCAGCGCTGGGCGATATTAACGAATGGACAGCAGAATGGAAATGGGATGGCATACGTGGGCAAATCATCAAGCGTAATAATGAATTGTTCGTGTGGAGCCGTGGTGAAGAACTGATGACAGAAAAATTTCCTGAGTATACTGAATTTGCATCAGTATTACCCCAAGGATTGGTTTTGGATGGAGAGATCATTTGCCTGGATATTACTTCATCACCACAAATTAAACCATTGTCTTTTGCCAGCCTGCAAACACGTATCGGCAGAAAAACAATTACGAAAAAACAATTGACAGAAGCACCAGTAGGTTTTATTGCTTATGATATTTTAGAGCATAAAGGTAAAGACTTGCGGGATATGCCTTTTATTGAACGGCGTGATTTATTGAAAAAAATAATCAGAACGATCTCTCATCCATTACTATTGATCTCTCCTACCCTGCACGCCACCAACTGGCAACAATTGCATGACAACAGGGCCACATCCCGTAAAATGGGCAGCGAAGGATTAATGCTGAAAAGAAATAATTCTGCTTATCTATCCGGCAGAAAAAAAGGCGACTGGTGGAAATGGAAGATTGATGCATTGACGATTGATGCGGTTATGATCTATGCTCAAAAAGGACATGGCCGCAGAAGTAATTTATATACGGATTATACTTTTGCTGTAAAGGATGGGGACAAACTTGTAAGCTTTGCCAAAGCTTACAGTGGACTTACAGACAAAGAATTTGCACAGGTTGATGCATTTGTAAAAAAGAACAGCATCGAAAAATTTGGCCCGGTACGTACGGTAAATCCTGAGTTGGTATTTGAGATTGCCTTTGAAGGCATTGCTGCAAGTAACCGGCATAAAAGCGGTGTGGCATTGCGTTTTCCACGTATAAGCCGGTGGCGAAAGGACAAAGCGGTTGATGAAATAAATACCCTTGATGACCTGAAAGCGATCCTGCATTTTTATAATCATGGAGAAGCAATAAAATCAAATTAACTTACGCCACTCATTGTGCATAATTGAAACTTCAGTCAACAACAGGATACAGGATAATCATCGAATGGTTGCTTCAAAAAGGTAATAAGCCTTTTTTATTCCAGCAACAAACCTGGCAGGAGATACTGCGTAAAAACAGCGGACTTGTAAATGCACCTACTGGTTATGGCAAAACTTTTTCGGTTTTCCTGGGAGCAATTATTGATTTTATAAATCATCATCCCACAACTTATCAAACAAAAAAAAATAACGGGCTGCAATTGATATGGATCACTCCTTTAAAAGCTTTGGCCAAAGATATTGGCCGGGCCATGGAAGAAGTGATTTTAGAGCTGGATATGAAATGGCGTGTTGCTGTACGCAATGGTGATACTCATATTAACGAAAGGCAAAAACAAAAGTGCAATATGCCCGAAGTGCTGATCATTACCCCCGAAAGTCTGCACCTGTTACTGGCACAAAAAGATTACCCGGCTGTTTTTGAAAACTTAAAAATTATTGCGGTTGATGAGTGGCATGAATTGCTGGGCAGTAAAAGAGGTGTACAGGTTGAATTGGCTATCTCAAGATTAGTTCATCTTCCTAAAAAAAATAAAGATCAAAAGACTATACTCTGGGGCATTTCGGCAACTATTGGCAACCTGCTACAAGCCAAAGAAGTTTTATTATCTCCAATTAATGAAGAAGGAGTAATCATAAAAGCTAAGGTTGTTAAAAAGATAACTGTTCATTCCATCTATCCTGATGAAATAGAAAAATATCCCTGGGCCGGGCATCTTGGTTTAAAGTTGATTGATAAAGTATTACCCATCATTGAAAATAGCGGAACTACACTCATCTTCATCAATACCCGGGGCATGAGTGAAAGATGGTACCAATCTTTATTAGCTGTTGAGCCTGAGCTGGCTGGTGTTATAGCTTTACATCATGGAAGTATTGAGCAGGCCCTGCGACTATGGGTAGAAGATGCATTGCATGAAGGTAAATTAAAAGCAGTGATTTGTACTGCAAGTCTTGACCTTGGAGTTGATTTTCGGCCAGTAGAAACTGTTATACAGGTGGGAAGCCCTAAAGGTGTTGCCCGATTTTTACAAAGGGCCGGTCGTAGTGGTCACCAACCGGGTTCTGTAAGCCATATTTATTTTTTACCAACACATTCGCTGGAACTGATGGAAGCTGCTGCCCTAAAACAGGCTATGCAGGAAAACATCATTGAAAGCAAAGTGCCCAGGTTGCTTTGTTTTGATGTGCTGATACAATACTTATCTACCCTCGCCATCAGCGATGGATTTTTACCCGATATCATTTTTGAGGAAGTGAGAAAAACATACTGCTATAAAGAAATAACCAGTGATGAGTGGAGAGAGATACTGCATTTTATTACAGCAGGCGGTAATGCATTGCAGGCATATGATGATTATAAAAAAGTAGAAATAATAGATGGCCTCTATAAAATAAATAACCGCCGTATTGCTATGAGGCACCGCATGCATATTGGCACCATTGTAAGCGATGCAATGATGAAAGTAAAATTTTTAAGTGGTGGCTACATTGGTGTTATTGAAGAATGGTTTATTGCCCGGCTAACCCCCGGTGATGTGTTCACTTTGTCGGGGCGCAACCTGGAATTTGTGGCTATAAAAGATATGACTGCCATGGTACGTAAATCCAATGCTAAAAAATCCATTATACCCAGCTGGCAGGGAGGGCGTATGCCCTTATCAGCAAACCTGGGCATGATGTTAAGAAAAAAATTAGATGAAGCATCGGAAGAAGATAATAAAAATAAGGCTGAAGAAATAATTGTGCTGGCTCCGCTGCTCAATCTGCAAAAACAATTATCACATCTCCCAAAACAAAATCAATTATTAATTGAACATATAGAAACAAAAGATGGCTTTCATCTTTTTGTGTACCCTTTTGAAGGCAGGCTGGTACATGAAGCCATGGCTGCAATACTGGCATGGCGCATCAGCAAAATAACACCAATTACTTTTTCATTTGCCATGAATGATTATGGATTTGAGCTGCTGAGTGACCAACCAATACCAGTAGATGATACCAATGTGTTCGAATTATTTTCGCCGGATAATTTATTTGCTGATATTCAGCGAAGCGTAAATTCAACCGAAATGGCACGTCGTAAATTCAGAGATATCAGTGTTATTGGCGGACTGATATTTCAAGGTTATCCCGGTGAAAAAGTAAAGGCAAGGCATCTACAAAATTCTGCTTCGCTCCTCTTTAATGTATTTAGCGAATATGACCCCGGCAATTTATTAATAAGGCAAGCCTATGGCGAAGTAATGGAACAGCAGATGGAAGAAGAAAGATTAAGAAACATGCTGGAACGGATACAGGCCGGTGAGATTATCATAACTTTTCCGCAACGCCTCACACCATTCTGTTTCCCTATCAAGGCCGACAGTATGAGAGAAACATTATCCTCCGAAAAACTTGAGGATAGAATTAAAAAGATGCAGGAGCAGTTGGAGAGAGATACTAAATAATTTCACGCAGAGATCGCTGAGGTACAGA